>NZ_JBSGBG010000006.1:0-240240 GCF_053601135.1 Actinosynnema sp. NPDC004786
CCTGTGGTTGGTCGAGCTTCTGTGAGAGGAAACCGACCCTACCCAGACGGGGCTGTTGCGCTGCCACCCCAAGATCAACCTTCTGAATAACGCTCTAGGACTCACGCGTTCTGGATGTAGGACACGCGCGTTCTGGATGTAGGACACGCGCGTTCTGGATGTAGGACACGCGGGTCAGCTGCTGGTTTTCGGTTCGACCAGTTCGACCACGACGGAGCGGTTGCGGGCGGCGGCGGCCGGGATCAGGTCGCCGGCGCGGTCGAGGTCCACGGCCAGCGGCGAGGTGAAGCCCGCGCCCACGACCTCGGTGAACGCCGCCCGGCTCACGCCCAGCTCGGTCAGCGCCGACACGACCCGCCGGCCGCGCCGCTGGGTCAGGTCGATCGCGGCCTCCGGCGACGCCGAGCTGGCCGTGCGGGCGATGACCCGCGCGGTGGTGCGGTTGTCGAACTTCCGCGCCACCTCCTCCAGCACCTCGCGCGCGCCCGCCGCGAGTTCGTCGCTGCCCGCCTTGAACAGCACGGAGTTGGGCAGGTGCACCAACGCGTCCTGGTGCACGACCTCGCCGATGTCCACCACCGGCACGTCGGCGCGGCCGATCGACGCGCCGCCGGGCACCGGCTCGGGGTCGTTCGTGCAGCTCTTGGCGCCGAACTTGGCGCAGATGCCGAGCCACAGCTCGACCAGCGCGTCGCGCGCGGCGGGCGGCAGCGGCGGCTGGTCGCCCACCGCCTGGCCGAGCCCGGAGAAGATGACGTCCTTGCCGGTCAGCTCGGGCAGCGCGTCGTCCGGCACCGACGCCACCACCGACGCGATGTCGAAGTCGAGCCCCAGCCGGGTCAGGTCGATCGGGTCGGTCGTCTGCAGCCCGCTGCTCTGCAGCACCAGCACGGCCGGGCCGGCGGCGGTGGCCATGTCCGCGAGCACGGACAGCGGGTCGAGGTCCTCGCTGGTGCCACCCAGCTCGCTGAGCCGGCCGGCGAGCCGGTTCAGGTTCTGCTCGAAGCCCAGCTCGCGCGCCGCCGCGTCGGTCTCCAGGTCGTTGCCGTCGCGGACGGTGAAGTCCTCGTCGGAGTACGCGCTGCCGGAGGCGTCACCCTGCCGGTACACCACGACCCGGGTCACGCCCCGGTCGACGGCTTCGGCCAACCGGTCGACGACCGTCTTGGTGAGCGCGACCCGGGGCTCGTTGGCCGACGCGGTGACGCCGATGCGGACGGTGGTGGCTTCACGAGGCGAATCCCCGCAGGCAGCACAGGACGCCGCCACCAGCACGACTGCGGCGAAGAGCCGTGAGTGGTTCATGCCTAGGAAGCGAAACGGGAACGCGTTGTGTTACCTCTAACACCCGTTCGGAGTAACAAGCGTGCTAACGCTCCACGATCGCCGTAACCCCCTGACCACCCGCCGCACAGATCGAGATGAGCCCCCGGCCCGAGCCGCGCTCCGCCAGCAGCTTCGCCAGCGTCGCCACGATCCGCGCGCCGGTGGCGGCGAACGGGTGCCCGGCGGCCAGCGACGAGCCGTTGACGTTCAGCTTCGACCGGTCGATCGCGCCCAGCGGCGCGTCGAGCCCCAGCCGGCCCTTGCAGAAGTCCGCGTCCTCCCACGCCTTCAACGTCGCCAGCACCTGCGACGCGAACGCCTCGTGGATCTCGTAGAAGTCGAAGTCCTGCAGCGTCAGCCCGGCTCGCGCGAGCATCCGCGGCACCGCGTACGCGGGGGCCATCAGCAGCCCCTCGCCGCCGTGCACGTAGTCGACCGCCGCGGTCTCGGTGAACGTGAGGTAGGCCAGCACGGGCAGGTTCCGCGCCGCCGCCCACTCCTCCGACGCCAGCAGCACGGCCGACGCGCCGTCGCTGAGCGGCGTGGAGTTGCCCGCCGTCATGGTCGCGCCCTCGCCCCGGCCGAACACCGGCTTCAACCGCGCCAGCTTCTCCACCGACGAGTCCGGCCGCAGGTTCTGGTCGCGGGTCAGCCCCAGGTACGGCGTGACCAGGTCGTCGAAGAACCCGCGCTCGTAGGCGGCGGCGAGGTTGCGGTGGCTGGCGGCGGCCAGCTCGTCCTGCTCCTCGCGCCCGATGCCCCACTCGCGGGCGGTGATCGCCGCGTGCTCGCCCATCGACAGGCCGGTGCGCGGCTCGCCGTTGCGCGGGACGTCCGGCACGACGTGCTTGGGCCGCAGCTTCAGCGCCGCCTTGAGCCTCGCGCCCGCGGTGCGGGCCCGGTTGAACTCCAGCAGCACGCCGCGCAGGTCCTCGTTCACGCCGATCGGCGCGTCGCTCGTGGTGTCCACGCCGCCCGCGACGCCGACCTCGATCTGGCCGAGCGCGATCTTGTTCGCCACCGCGATCACGGCCTGCAGGCCGGTGCCGCACGCCTGCTGCACGTCGTACGCGGGCGTTTCGGCGGACAGCCTGCTGCCCAGCACGGCCTCGCGCACCAGGTTGAAGTCGCGGCTGTGCTTGAGCACCGCCCCCGCGACCACCTCGCCGAGCCGTTCGCCCTGCAGGCCGAACCGGCTCACCAGGCCGTCGAGCGTGGCGGTGAGCATGTCCTGGTTCGACGCCGTGGCGTAGGGGCCGTTCGAGCGGGCGAACGGGATGCGGTTGCCGCCGAGGATGGCTACTCGGGCCATGTCGTCCTCCAGGGTGGTGGCCGGGGTCGGGGTCAATGTTAGCTACTCATCAGTAGACTTACTACCGAGTAGGGAGTGTGATGTCCGCATGGATCGATACCAGTCGTTCGCCAGGTCCGGCATCGGGCGGTTCGTCGTCGGCAGGCTCGGCCTGCCCGATCCGCACCCGCTGCGCCGCCACTCGCCCGGCAAGCCCCCGCTCGACGGTCCCGTGCTGCTCGGCGGTGGCGACGGCGGCCGGCTCGCCGACGCCGCGGGCGGGGTGGCGAAGTCGATGGGTCTGGACGTGCTGACCGCCCCGGCCGACGGGGTCCGGTACGGCGCGCTGGTGTTCGACGCGTCCGGCATCGACTCGGTCGAGCGGTTGCGCGAGCTGCACGGGTTCTTCCACCCGGTGATCCGGTCGCTCGCGCCGTGCGGCCGGGTGGTCGTGCTCGGCACACCGCCCGAGCAGGCGGAGTCGCAGGTCGCGCAGCGCGCGCTGGAAGGGTTCACGCGCAGCGTCGGCAAGGAGCTGAAGCGGGGCGCCACGGCCCAGCTGGTGCACGTCGCGCCGGGCGCGGAGGGCGCGGTCGAGTCGACGCTGCGGTTCCTGCTCTCCGGGCGGTCGGCGTACGTGTCCGGCCAGGTGGTGCGCATCGGTCCGGCCGACGTGGCGGCCCCGGCGGACTGGGACCGGCCGCTGGCCGGGAAGGTCGCGCTGGTCACCGGCGCGGCGCGGGGCATCGGCGCGGCGATCGCCGAGGTGCTGGCGCGGGACGGCGCGACCGTCGTGTGCCTGGACGTGCCCGCGCAGGGCGACGAGCTGTCCGCGGTGGCCAACCGGGTGGGCGGGACGGCGCTCCAGCTCGACATCACCGCGGCGGACGCGCCCGCGCGGATCGTGGACCACCTCTCGCAGCGGCACGGCGGCGTGGACGTCGTGGTCCACAACGCGGGCATCACCCGCGACCGCACGCTCGGGCGGATGGACGCCGACCGGTGGGACGCGGTGGTCGCGGTGAACCTCGCCTCGCAGCTGCGGGTCAACGAGGCGCTGCTCGCCGCCGACGCCCTGCGGCCCAACGGCCGGATCGTCGGCGTGTCGTCCATCGCCGGCATCGCCGGGAACGTCGGCCAGACCAACTACGCCACCACCAAGGCGGGCGTGATCGGCATGGTCGACTCCCTGTCGCGGCGGGTCGAGGGCCGCGCCACGGTGAACGCGGTCGCGCCGGGGTTCATCGAGACCAGGATGACGGCCGCGGTGCCGCTGGTCATCCGGGAGGCCGGGCGGCGGATGAACAGCCTGTCCCAGGGCGGCCTGCCGGTGGACGTCGCCGAGGCGATCGCGTGGTTCGCGCACCCGGCGTCGGCCGGGGTGAACGGCAACGTCGTGCGGGTGTGCGGCCAGAGCCTGCTGGGGGCGTGATGGCGAACCTGACCTTCCTCTACGCCAAGGCCGCGCTGACGGGGTTCACCCGGCGCGGCGACGAGCTGCCCGACGCCTCGCTGGACGCCGAGGTGACCGTCGACCCGGAGCACCTCGCCCGGTACGGCCGGGTGTGCGGGTTCGGCGTGCGCGACGAGCTGCCGATCACCTACCCGCACGTGCTGGGCTTCGGGCTCCAGGTCCGGCTGATGACCGGTCCCGGCTTCCCGTTCCCGCTGCCCGGCCTGGTGCACGTCGCCAACCGGATCCGGCAGCACCGGCCGCTGCGCGCCGCCGAACCGCTGTCGCTGCACGTGGCGTTGGCGGACCTGCGGCCGCACGAGCGCGGCCGGCAGTTCGACGTCGTCACGACGGTGTCGGTGGACGGCGAGGAGGTGTGGGTCGATGTGTCGACATATCTGCGCCGGGAGGGCGGGACCGCGAAGGAGCCGTCGCCGCGCGCCGAACCGCCCGCGCCCACGGCCCGGTGGCGGCTGCCCGCCGACCTCGGCCGGCGGTACGCGGACGTGTCCGGCGACCGCAACCCGATCCACCTGCGCAAGCTGACCGCCCGGGCGTTCGGCTTCCCGCGCGCCATCGCGCACGGCATGTGGTCCAAGGCGCGGTGCGTCGCGGCGTTCGAGGGCAGGCTGCCCGACGCCTACGAGGTCGACGTGCGGTTCAAGGCGCCGGTCCTGCTGCCGGGCGCGGTCGACTTCTCGGCCGCGCCGACGGGCGACGGGTGGCGGTTCGCGCTGTGGTCGGACCGGCCGCACGTGGAGGGCGTGATCAGCGGCTGACGTTGTCGGCCAGCGTGCGCAGCAGGGCGCGCAACCGCTCGGTGTCGGCTTCGCCGAGGTTCATCGCCGCGCCCATCGCGGGCGGCACGTCCTTGGCGCGCTCGCGCAGCGCGTCGCCCTCCTCCGTGAGCACGAGCCGGACCGAGCGCTCGTCGTCCGGCCGGCGCTCGCGGCGGATGAGGCCCGCCGCCTCCAGCCGCTTGAGCAGCGGCGACAGCGTGCCGTAGTCGAGCTGGAGCGCGGCGGCGACGTCCTTGACCGGCACCGGGCCGCGTTCCCAGAGCACGAGCAGCACCAGGTACTGCGGGTAGGTGAGGCCGAGGTCGTCCAGCAGCGGCCGGTACCGCGCGGTGACGGCGCGCGAGGCGGCGTAGAGCGCGAAGCAGAGCTGGTCGTCCAGCTCCAGGCTGAAGTCCCGCATGTCCGTCGTCCCTCCACTTGTGACAGGAGCCACGATACACCTGTGCCCATTTAGATTGCGCACGATGTAATCGCGGCCTATGTTTCGTGGTGTCAGGTTCGACCGCACGACCCGAGGAGCCCGAGATGACCGTCCTGGAACCGGCCGCCGCCGCGTTCGCCGCCGCGACCGCCACCCCGCCGTACCTGTTCGACCTCGGCCCGGTCGAGGGCCGCAAGGCGGTGGACGAGGTCCAGTCCGGCGAGGTGGCCAAGCCCGAGGTGGACGAGGAGTGGGTGAGCGTCGGCGAGGTGCCCGTGCGCGTCGTCCGCCCGGCCGGCGCCACCGGCACGCTGCCCGTCGTCCTCTACATCCACGGCGCGGGCTGGGTGTTCGGCAATGCCCGGACGCACGACCGGCTGGTCCGCGAGCTGGCCGTCGGCGCGGGCGCGGCCGTGGTCTTCCCCGACTACAGCCTCTCGCCCGAGGCCCGCTACCCGGTCGCGCTGGAGGAGAGCTACGCCGTCGCGCGCTGGATCACCACCGAGGGCGCCGCGCACGGGCTGGACGCGTCGCGCCTGGCCGTGGCGGGCGACTCGGTCGGCGGCAACCTGTCCGCGGCGCTGACCCTGCTCGCCAAGCGGCGCGGTGACGTGGTGTTCCGGCAGCAGGTGCTGTTCTACCCGGTGACGGACGCGTCGTTCGACACGCCGTCGTACCACGAGTTCGCCGAGGGGTACTTCCTGCGGCGCGACGGCATGCAGTGGTTCTGGGACCAGTACACGACCGACGAGGCGCAGCGGGCGGAGATCACCGCGTCACCGCTGCGGGCGTCGCTGGAGGAGCTGGCCGGGCTGCCGCCGGCGCTGGTGATCACCGCCGAGGCCGACGTGCTGCGCGACGAGGGCGAGGCGTACGCGAACAAGCTGCGCGAGGCCGGCGTGCCCGTGACC
This sequence comes from Actinosynnema sp. NPDC004786, assembly GCF_053601135.1. NCBI lineage: Bacteria > Bacillati > Actinomycetota > Actinomycetes > Pseudonocardiales > Pseudonocardiaceae > Actinosynnema > Actinosynnema sp. NPDC004786. Next base: position 6,203 of record NZ_JBSGBG010000006.1, read on the forward strand.
GCGGTGCGCTACCAGGGCGTGATCCACGACTTCGTGATGCTCAACGCGTTGCGCGGGACCCCCGCCGCCGAAGCCGCCATCAACCAGGCGGCGGCCGTGCTGAAGGGCGCGCTGGCCTAGGCGCTGCCGTCCGCGACGGACCGCCGCGACGGCGGGTGCCACACGTCGCCCGCCACGAGGTCCCCGAACCCCATCCAGACCAGGTTCATGAGCCGGGCGGCGACGACGCCGGCCGGCTCCTCGGGGTTGTCGAGCCACCAGTCGGCCAGCGACTCGCCCGCCCCGACCAGGGCTGCGGCCAGCGACTCGGCCTCCTTGTCGCCCGCCCGCGGCACGTTGGCGAAGTCCGACGAGTGCACGAGCAGGGCCGCCACCAGGCTGATCGCCCGGCCGCGCATGTCCGCCAGCTCCTCCGCGAACGGCCCGCCCTGCGAGGACGCCTGCCGGTGCAGCACCTGCCAGCTCGCCCGGTTCTCCCCGACGAACCCGAAGAACGCCCGCAGGCCGCTCCACAGCTGGACGTCCGGCGGCTCCTCGGCCTCGACGCCGTGGGCGATCGCCTCCATCATCCGGGTCGCCTCGCGGCGGATGCAGGTGGCGAACAGCTCCTCCTTGGAACCCAGGTAGGCGTACAGCATGGGCTTGGAGATGCCGGCGACCTCGGAGATCTCGTCCATCGACGCGGCGTGGAACCCCAAGCGCGAGAAGACGTCGACCGCGGCGTCCATGATCTGCCGCTCGCGCACCGCGCGTGGCAGCCTCTTGGCCCGACCCGACCGAACCGGTTGCTCTGCGTGCATCGCACCCCCTGGATGGCTGCGACAAGATTACTCCGCGCCCCTTGCCGCCTTACCTACTCGCCAGTAGATTTACCTGCCAGTAGGTAGCGGAGGTGCCACATGACCATCGACCTCACCACCGAGGCGATCGCGAAGCTCAGCCCGCGGGAGCTGATCTCAACGCTCAGGCAGGTCGACCCGGGCGACCCGGCGCTCGCGGGCGTCGACATCGACGTCATCGCGCGCGGGATCGACCCGAAGAAGCTCGGCGAGGACGAGTTCGCCGACCTGCTGGACGCCTTGGGGGCGCTGGCCGACGGCGGCGCGGACCTCGACCTGGCGAGGATGGACGCGCAGAACTTCGCGCGGATCATCTCGCGGGCGTCCAAGGGCCAGATCGACGCCGTGACGTCCCGGCCGGGGCTGCGCGCACGCGTGCTGGACGAGGTGTTCCGGCGGATGGAGGTCCACTTCCGCGCCGACCGCGCGGGCGCCACGCGCGCCGTCGTGCACTTCCACCTGACCGGCGGGACGCCGGACGACGACGTGTACGAGGTGATCATCGAGAACGCCGAGTGCGCGATCAACAAGGGCGCGACCCGTGACCCCCGGGCCACGGTGACGTTGGGACCGGTGGAGTTCCTGAAGCTCGCCACCGGCAACGCGTCGGCCCCGGTGCTGTTCATGACCGGCAAGCTCAAGGTCAAGGGCGACCTCGGCTTCGCGGCGGGGTTCATGAGCCTGTTCAACATTCCGAAGGCGTGAGGGGACCATGGGCGGTTTTTCGCTGGAGCTGAACGAGGACCAGGTCGACCTGCGCGAGTGGGTGCACGGCTTCGCGAAGGACGTGATCCGGCCCGCCGCGGCGGAGTGGGACGAGCGCGAGGAGACGCCGTGGCCGGTGATCCAGGAGGCCGCCAAGATCGGCCTGTACGGGTTCGAGTCGCTGGCCACGTGGTTCGCCGACCCGATCGGGCTGTCGCTGCCCATCGCCACCGAGGAGCTGTTCTGGGGTGACGCCGGCATCGCGCTGGCCCTGATGGGCACCGGGCTGGCGGCGGCGGGGATCTTCGCCTCCGGCGAGCCCGAGCAGCTGGCGGAGTGGGTGCCCGAGTGCTTCGGCACCGAGGACGACCCGAAGCTGGCCGCGTTCTGCGCGTCCGAGCCGCAGGCCGGGTCCGACGTGGCCGGTTACCGGACGCGGGCGGTGTACGACGAGGCCGCCGACGAGTGGGTGCTCAACGGGCAGAAGGCGTGGGCGACCAACGGCGGGATCGCCAACGTGCACGTCGTGACGGCGGTCGTGGACCCGGCGCTGGGCGCGCGCGGCCAGGCGGGCTTCGTCGTGCCGCCCGGCACGCGCGGGCTGTCGTCGCCGGGGAAGATCAAGAAGCACGGGATGCGCGCCTCGCACACGGCCGACGTGTTCCTGGACGACGTGCGCGTGCCCGGCCGGTGCCTGCTGGGCGGCAGGGAGCGGTTGGAGGCCAGGCTGGCGCGGGCCCGGGAGGGGCAGAAGGCCGGCGGCCAGGCGGCGATGGCCACGTTCGAGACGACCCGGCCGACCGTCGGCGCGATGGCGGTGGGCGTCGCGCGTGCGGCGTACGAGTACGCGCTGGAGTACGCGAAGGACCGCGAGGCGTTCGGCCGGAAGATCATCGAGAACCAGTCGATCGCGTTCGACCTGGCGAACATGCGGATGGAGATCGACGCGGCCCGGCTGCTGGTCTGGCGGGCGGCCTGGATGGGCCGCAACCAGGTCCCGTTCACGGCGGGCGAGGGGTCGATGTCGAAGCTCAAGGCGGGCGAGGTGTCCGTGTGGGCGACGGAGCGCGCGATCCACATCCTGGGCGGGGCGGGGTACACGCGCGAGCACCCGGTGGAGCGCATGCACCGCGACGCGAAGATCTTCACCATCTTCGAGGGGACGTCGGAGATCCAGCGACTGGTCGTGTCGCGGGCCATCTCGGGGATGCAGATCAAGTGAGTTGATCTCCCCGGGCCGCCGTCGGGCCGCCCGGGAAGTGGGCGGGGTCTCCGGACGCGGGAGACCCCGCCCGCCGTCGTCCCGGCGCGTGGGTAGGTTCGGGGCATGGTGGGGATGTTGCAGTGCGTCGTGCTCGACTGCCCCGAACCGCGGGCGCTCGCCTGGTTCTACCGGGGACTCCTCGGTGGTGAGGTCGACCGGCCCGATCGGCGGTGGAGCGTGGACGAGGACTGGTCCACGTTGCACACGGAGTCGGTGGTGCTCGGGTTCCAGCGGGTGCGGGAGTACGTCGCGCCGGAGTGGCCCGATCCGCGCAAGCCGCAGCAGTTCCACCTGGACATCGGGGTGGAGGACCTCGGCGTGGCCAAGGCCGAGGTCCTCAGGTCGGGCGGGCGGTTGTTGGACGACTCCCGCGAGGTGTGGTGGGTGTTCGCCGATCCGGCGGGTCACCCGTTCTGCCTGGTCCGGGAGTAGTCAGCGGCTCGCTTCGACCAGCCACGCCCGTTCGGCGATGGTGTCGGGCACCTGCGTCTCCCAGCCGTTGACCTTGGCGATCAGCTGCCAGTAGCGCTCGGCCCTCGGGTCGCCGAACTCCTCCAGCCGGCGGGACAGCTCGGGGCCCACCGGCACGTCCATCGCGGACGACCACTTCTCGTTGATCCGGGCCACGACGGCGGCCGCCCCGGGCGAGCGCGGGTCGACGCCCGCGTCCAGCGCCTCGCGCGCCTGCGCGATCGCGTACTGGAACGCCTCCAGCTGCGCCGGCGAGCTCGGCGACAGGTCCGCGCCCTGCGCCCGCATCTCCTGGTGCCTCTCCGACATCCGCCGGATCGACGCCCGGAAGTCCGGGTCGCGCACCAGGTTCGCCAGCTCGATCCACGCCTCCAGCTGCTCCGCCGTCGGGTCGTCCGGCAGCTCGACCCGGACCGACCTCATCCGCTGCTCGAACGTCGGCTCCAGGTCGAGCCCGCCGAACACCTCCTCGAAGAAGTCGTCCAGGATCGCCTGCCGCTCCTCCTCGGACAGCCGCGCCAGTTCGTGCACCATCTCCACCTCCCCGTTCCGCGCCACGACCCGCAGCACGGCCCGGCGCAACCGGAGCGTGCGCATCTGCGCGTCGATGGCTTCCGCGTGAGTCCGCGCCACCTCGGCGACGGACACCTCCCGTGCCAGCACCCGCTGCGCGGTGGGCAGGTCCACGCCCAGGTCGCGCAGGGTCCGCACGAGCTTGAGCCGCGCCAGCCCGTCGACGTCGTAGGTGCGGAACCCGCCCGCCGTGCGCCCCGCCACGGGGATCACGCCGGTGTCGGAGTAGAACCGGATCGTCCGCGTGGACAGCCCGGTCATCCGCGCTAGTTCGCCGATCGAGTAGTGCGTCACGGGGACCACCTTGGACTTTCCAGCCGCTGGAACTTCCAGCGATTTAACGCGACGGGGCCGGCGCCCGAGGTGGACGCCGGCCCTGTCGCGTTCAGCGGAACGGGTGGATCAGTAGGTCATCGCCACGCCGGGGTCGGCGAGGAGCGCGCCCACGTCGGCCAGGAACTGCGAGCCCTGCTGGCCGTCGACCACGCGGTGGTCGAAGCTGAGCGAGAGCTGGCACACCTTGCGCGGCACGACCTGGCCGTCCACCACCCACGGCATGTCCCGGATCGCGCCCAGGGCCAGGATGGCCGACTCGCCGGGGTTGATGATCGGGGTGCCGGTGTCGACGCCGAAGACGCCGACGTTGGTGATGGTGATGGTGCCGTTCACCATGTCCGCGGGCGGCGTCTTGCCCTCGCGGGCGGTCGTGGCGAGCGACTCCAGGGCCACGGCCAGCTCGCGCAGCGACATCCGGTCGGCGTCGCGGACCTTCGGCACCACCAGGCCGCGCGGCGTGGCGGCGGCGATGCCCAGGTGCACGTAGTCCTTGTAGACGATCTCCTGCGCCGCCTCGTCCCACGTCGCGTTGACGTCGGGCGTGCGGCGGACGGCCAGGGTGACCGCCTTGGCCGCGAACGCGAGCGGGGTGAGCTTGACGCCCCGGAACTCCGGCCGGTCCTTCAACCGGGCACGCAGCTCCATCATCGGGGTCACGTCGACGGCCAGGAACTCCGTGACGTGCGGCGCGGTGAACGCGCTGTCCACCATCGCCTGCGCGGTCGCCCTGCGGACGCCCTTGATCGGCACGCGCCGCTCCCGGGCGCCCCGGTCCGCGGCGGCCGGCGCGGCGGGCGCGGGCGCGACGGCCTGCTCGACGTCCTCCCGCGTGATCACGCCACCCGGGCCGGAGCCCGCCAGCGCGCGCAGGTCGACGCCCAGGTCCTTGGCCAGCTTGCGCACCGGCGGCTTGGCCAGCGGCACGTAACCGCCCGGGGCCACCGGTTCCGCGACCACCGGGGCGGGCGCGGGCTTGGGCGCGGCCGGCGGAGGCGGAGGCGGAGGCGGAGGCGGAGGCGGGGTGACCGCCGGGGTGGCGGCGACCGGCACGGGCGCGTCCTTGCGGGGACGGCGCTTGGCCGAACCCGCCCGCGGGCCGTAGCCGACCAGCGTGGCGATCCGGCCGCCCGGCATCTCCTCGCCGATCTTGCCGTTGGACCCGGCCGACGCCGGAGCCGAACCCGCGACCGGCGCCGGCGCGGGCGCCGCGCCGGACGGGTCCACGTCGATGGTGATGATCGGGACGCCCACCTCGACCGTCTGGCCCACCTCGGCCAGCAGCTCGGTCACCACGCCGTCCCACGGGCACGGCAGCTCGACGGCCGCCTTGGCCGTCTCGATCTCGACGATGATCTGGTTGACCTTCACCGCGTCGCCCGGCTTGACGTGCCAGGTGAGGATCTCGGCCTCGGTCAGCCCCTCCGCCGTGTCGGGCATGGCGAACTGCTTGTACTGCGGCACAGTTCTCCCCCTACCAGGCCAGCGAGCGGTCGACGGCGTGCAGCACCCGGTCGAGGTCGGGGAGGAACTCCTCCTCCAGCTTCGACGGCGGGTACGGGGTGTCGAACCCGGTCACCCGCAGCACCGGCGCCTGCAGCGAGTAGAAGCACTCCTGCTGCACCTTCGCCGCGATCTCGCTGGAGATGGAGGACTCGCTCGGCGCCTCGGTCACCACGACCAGGCGGCCCGTGCGCCGCACCGACTCGTACACCGGCGCGAGGTCGAGCGGGGACAGCGTGCGCAGGTCGATGACCTCCAGCGAACGCCCCTCCTCCTCGGCCGCCGCGGCGGCGTCGAGCGACGTGCGCACCATCGGCCCGTAGGCCACCACCGTGACGTCGGTGCCCGCGCGCAGCGTCCGCGACTCGAACAGCGGTCCGGGCGCGGCGGTCGTGTCGACCTGGCCCTTCTCGTAGTAGCGCCGCTTCGGCTCGAAGAACAGCACCGGGTCGTCGCAGTCGATGGCCTGCTGGATCATCCAGTAGGCGTCGGCCGGGTTCGAGCACGACACGACCTTGAGGCCGGCGGTGTGCGCGAAGTACGACTCGGGCGACTCGGAGTGGTGCTCGACCGCGCCGATGCCGCCGCCGAACGGCACCCGGATCACCATGGGGACCTTGATCCGGCCCTGGGTGCGGAAGTGCAGCTTGGCGACCTGGGACACGATCTGGTCGAAGCCGGGGAAGATGAAGCCCTCGAACTGGATCTCGCACACCGGCCGGTAGCCGCGGATCGCGAGGCCGACGGCGGTGCCGATGATGCCGGACTCGGCCAGCGGGGTGTCCAGCACGCGCTGCTCGCCGAAGTCCTTCTGCAGGCCGTCGGTGATCCGGAAGACGCCGCCGAGCTTGCCGACGTCCTCGCCCATCACGATGACCTTGGGGTTGGCCTCCATCGCCGCGCGCAGCCCGTTGTTCAACGCCTTCGCGATGGTCAACGTCTGCACCGCGGGCGCGCCGGTGCTGTCGGCGGTGGGGCGGTCCATCGTCGGAGCGGCCATCAGTGCTCACCTCCCGCGAACCCGGCGTGGTAGGCCAGGAACTCGTCGCGTTGCGCCTCCAGGACGGGGTTGCCCTCGGCGTAGACCTCGCTGAAGATCCGACCGGGCGGCGGGTCGGGCAGGTTGACGCAGTAGTCGCGCAGCTCGATCGCGATCTGCTCGGCCTCGGCCTCGATCGACTCGAAGAACGCCTGGTCGGCCCACTGCTGCTTGACCAGGTGCACCTTGACCCGCTCGATCGGGTCCTTGAGCTTCCACAGCTCCAGCTCGTCGGACAGCCGGTAGCGCGACGGGTCGTCGGAGGTGGTGTGCGCGTCCATCCGGTAGGTGAACGCCTCGATCAGGATCGGGCCGTTGCCCTGGCGGCACTCCTCCAGCGCCCAGCGGGTGACGGCGAGCGTGGCCAGCACGTCGTTGCCGTCGACCCGGATGCCGGGGAAGCCGTAGCCGCGGGCCCGCTGGTACAGCGGGAGGCGGGACTGGCGCTCGGTCGGCTCGGAGATGGCCCACTGGTTGTTCTGGCAGAAGAAGACCAGCGGCGCGTCGTACACCGCGGCCCACACGAAGCCCTCGTGCACGTCGCCCTGGCTGGTCGCGCCGTCGCCGAAGAAGCAGATGGTGGCCTCGCCGTCGGAGTCGCCGACCTTGCCGTCGAACTTCTGCCCCATGGCGTACCCGGCGGCGTTGAGCACCTGGTTGCCGATGACGATCGTGTAGGGGTGGAAGCGGTGCTCGACCGGGTCCCACGTGCCGTTGTCGGTGCCGCGGAAGATGCCGAGCAGGTCGGTCGGCTTGATCCCGCGCGTCCACGCGATGCCGTGCTCCCGGTAGCTGGGGAACGCCATGTCCTCCGGCCGCAGCGCCCGGCCCGCGCCGATCTGGGCGGCCTCCTGGCCGAGCAGCGGCACCCAGATGCCCAGCTCGCCCTTGCGCTGCAGCGCGTTCGCCTCGCGGTCGACCCGCCGGACCAGGACCATGTCGCGGTACAACCCGCGCAGCTCCTCGGCCGTGATGTCGATGTCGAAATCCGGGTGCCGGACGCGCTCGCCCTCGGGGGTGAGCAGCTGCACCAGGTCGGCGCCGCCCTCGTCTGTCGCTCGCAAGCCTGCGATCACCTGTTCAGCCGTCGGTTTGGCAGCAGTGGCCGGCGCGGCATCCGGCCCTGGGTGCGTCCATTTCTCGGGGGACGACATGCGCCTTGTCTCCTCGTCTACGAGGCCGCCCGGTCGCTTGTGGCGATCCTGCGCGGCTGCACCGCCAGTCGCCGTCGCCCCCGGGGTGTGGGGGTCGGGCAACCGTCGGCGCTGACGGTGTTCTCATCCACATCCTGACATGGCCTCACTCGACATGGTGAGCCCCGTCCCACTTCGTAATCTCCGGTACAGCGGTCTGACGTGCGGGAACGGTAGGACGGCCAATCTTCGGCCGTCCGAGTAGAACGTTCGGTGGTCGAACACCCGTGTCCCGGTTACCGATCGTTAACCACGATGCGTGCCGTTCCGGACACGCCGCGTCCGCCGCGAACCGCCACGTAGGCACCCTCGCGGTGGATGGACTACCGACCTTCGGCCGGACCGACCATTTCCACGACGCGAAACCGGCCCCGGGCCGGTGCGCCGTGACAGGATTCGGCACGTGGACCGTTCAGCGCTGACCCGTACCGTTCGCGGGCTCTGGGACGACGAAATCCTCCCGAGCCTGTCCGCCTTGGTCGCGGTGCCCGCGATCTCCCCGATCTTCGACCCGGCGTGGGCCGAGCACGGCCACCTGGCCGCCGCGGTGGAGCACGTGCGCGCCTGGCTCGCCGACCGCGACCTGCCGGGCGCGCGGGTCGAGGTCGTCCAACTGCCCGACCGCACCCCCGTGCTGCTGGTGGACGTGCCCGGCACGGCGGAGACGTCCGACACCGTGCTGCTGTACGGCCACCTGGACAAGCAGCCGCCGGTCGGCGGCTGGGGCGAGGGCCTCGGGCCGTGGACGCCGGTCGTGCGCGACGGCCGGCTGTACGGGCGCGGCGCGGCCGACGACGGCTACTCGGGGTACGCGGCGATCGCCGCGATCGAGGGCGTCCGGCGGGCGGGCGGCGCGCACGCGCGCTGCGTCGTGCTGCTGGAGACCGGCGAGGAGTCCGGCAGCCCGGACCTGCCCGCGTACCTGGACCACCTGCGGCCGCGGCTCGGCGACGTGTCGCTCGTGGTGTGCCTGGACTCGGGCGGCAACGACTACGACCGGATGTGGCTGACCACGTCGCTGCGCGGGTTGGCGCAGGTCACGGTCACCGTCCGGGTGCTGGAGAGCGGCCTGCACTCGGGCATGGCGAGCGGGATCGTGCCGTCGTCGTTCCGGATCGCCCGGCAGCTCCTCGACCGGTTGGAGGACTCCGCGACCGGCGAGGTGCTGGTGCGCGAGATGCACGTGGACATCCCGGCGGACCGGGTGGCGGAGGTGCGCGAAGCGGTGTCCGCCGCGCCCGGCGTGCTGGTCGACAGCGTGCCGTGGGCCGCGGGGACCCGGCCGGTGACCGGAGAAGAGGTGGAGCTGGCCCTCAACGCCGGGTGGCGGCCCACGCTGTCGGTGACCGGCGCGTCCGGGCTGCCCGAGCCGGACGACGCGGGCAACGTGCTGCGGCCGTTCACCACGCTCGTGCTGAGCTTCCGCCTGCCGCCGACGGCCGACTCCAAGGCGTCCATCGAGGCCGTGCAGCGGGCGCTGACGACGGACGTTCCCTACGGGGCGACCGTGGAGCTGTCCCGCATCGAGTTCGCGGACGGGTGGAACGCGCCGGCGCTCGCGCCGTGGCTGCGCGCGACCCTGGACCGGGTCGGCGAGGAGGTGTTCGACGCGCCGTGGCGGACGGTGGCGCTCGGCGGCTCGATCCCGTTCATGGCGCTGCTGCACGAGGCGTACCCGCAGGCGCAGTTCCTGGTCACGGGCGCGGTCGGGCCGGACTCGAACTGCCACGTGCCGGACGAGTGGCTGCACCTGGGGCACGCGGCCCGGATCACCGAGGCGGTGGCCGTGGTGCTGGACGCGCACGCCCGCCGTTAGGGGCAGCCGTCGGGCCGAACCGGGACGACCCGCGCCCGACCCCCGGGGCTCCGCTACTGCGGACAGGGGATCGTCACGCCCGTCCGGGTGCTGCCGAACGGTCCGTGATCGGCCGTTCGGCAGCGCCCGGTGAGCGCCGTTCAGACCACCGGGCGAGCCTTGGCCGACACGGCGCGCAGCTGTGACCTGAACCCGTCGGTAACCGGTTTACTGAACCGATGCCGCACACTGGCCGAGTGAACGAGCACAGCGGGCAGGCCGAGCGGAGGCGGTTGGCGGAAGCCGACTCACCGACCGCACCCTGGCGTCTTTGGGGCCCCTACCTGGCCGGACGCCAGTGGGGAACGGTCCGCGAGGACTACTCGGCCGGCGGTGACGCGTGGACGTCCTTCCCTTTCGACCACGCCCGCTCGCGGGCCTACCGGTGGGGCGAGGACGGCATCGCGGGCATCTGCGACGTGCACGGGTTCCTCAACCTGGGCGTCGCGCTGTGGAACGGCCGTGACCCGATCCTCAAGGAGCGGTACTTCGGGCTCACCAACAACGAGGGCAACCACGGCGAGGACGTCAAAGAGCACTGGTGGGTGACCGACGGCACGCCGACGCACTCGTGGATGCAGGTCGTCTACCGGTACCCGCAGCGCGAGTTCCCCTACGCCGAGCTGCGCGAGATGGCCAAGCGCGCGAGCCGCACCGACCGCGAGCCGGAGCTGTCCGACACCGGCGCGCTGGACGAGAACCGCTTCTTCGACGTCCGGGTCAGCTACGCGAAGGCCCACCCCAAGGACATCTGCGTCGAGATCACCGCCACCAACCACGGCCCCGACCCGGCCCCGCTGCACCTGCTGCCCCAGTTCTGGTTCCGCAACACGTGGGCGTGGGGCCGCGACGACCGCAAGCCGGGCCTGCGCGCCTGCACCCGAGACGGCTGGCGGCGGATCACCGCCGAGCACGGCGCGCTGGGCCGCTACACGCTGCACGTCGAGGGCACGCCGACGCTGCTGGTCACCGACAACGAGACCAACGAGGTCGAGCTGTTCGGCACCGCGCGCAACCCGACCCGCTACACCAAGGACGGCATCGACCGGTACGTCGTCGGCCGCGACGCGACGGCGTGCCAGGTCATCGGCCCGGACGACACCAGCGAGCCCGGCACCAAGGTCGCCGCCTGGTACTCGTTCGACCCGGTCGAGCCGGGCGAGTCCGTCACCGTGCGGCTGCGCCTGGTCGACGGCGACGGCCACCTCGACGCGTTCGGCCCGAGCTTCCAGGACACCGTCGACCAGCGGCGGGCCGAGGCCGACGAGTTCCACCACACCGACCTCGACCCGAAGCGGGCGCTGATCGTGCGGCGGGCGCTGGCGGGCCTGATGTGGACCAAGCAGCACTACCGGCTGCGCACCGCGGAGTGGCTGGACGGCGACCCGGCGCAGCCCGCCGCGCCGAAGTCGCGCAAGAACATGCACGCCCGCAACGCGCACTGGCGGCACTTCGACGTGGCCGACGTGATCTCCATGCCGGACGAGTGGGAGTACCCCTGGTTCGCCGCGTGGGACCTCGCGTTCCACACCGTGCCGTTCGCGAAGGTCGACCCCGCGTTCGCCAAGGAGCAGCTCCTCCTGCTGTGCCGGGAGTGGCTGATGCACCCGAACGGCCAGCTCCCGGCCTACGAGTGGGAGTTCGGCGACGTCAACCCGCCGGTGCACGCGTGGGCGGCGTTGCAGGTCTACCGGTCCGAGGAGGTCAAGGACCGCAGGTTCCTGGCCAAGATCTTCCACAAGCTGCTGCTCAACTTCTCGTGGTGGGTCAACCGCAAGGACGCCGACGGCAGCTACCTGTTCGAGGGCGGCTTCCTCGGCATGGACAACATCGGCCCGGTCAACCGGTCGGAGCCGATGCTGGGCCAGTGGCGGCTGGAGCAGTCCGACGCCACGTCCTGGATGGCGGCCTACAGCCTGCACCTGATGCAGATCGCGCTGGAGCTGGCCCGCCACGACGAGTCGTACGAGGACGTGGCGACCAAGTTCGTGGAGCACTTCCTGGGCATCGCCGAGGCGTCCACCCAGTTCGGTTCCGGCGGGCGCGGCATCTGGGACGAGACCGACGGCTTCTGCTACGACGTGGTGTCGCGGCGGCTGCCGGACGGGCACATCGAGTCCCAGCCGGTGCGGGTGCGGTCGATGGTCGGCCTGATCCCGGTGCTGGCCTGCGCGGTGCTGGAGCCGTGGGTGTTCGAGGAGCTGCCCGACTTCGCCCGGCGGCTGGAGCACCTGCTGTCGAAGCGGCCGGAGCTGCAGCAGTTCCTCAGCCGCAGCGGCGGCGGCGCGCTGCTCAGCCTGCTGGACGAGCGCAAGCTGCGGCGGGTGCTGAGCCGGATGCTGGACGAGGGCGAGTTCCTCTCGCCGCACGGCATCCGCAGCCTGTCCGCGGCGCACCGCGAGGGCCTGGAGGTGCAGGTCGCGGACCAGGAGCACCGGATGGGCTACGAGCCGGGCGAGTCGCGCACGCCGATGTTCGGCGGCAACTCCAACTGGCGCGGCCCGGTGTGGTTCCCGACCAACGCGCTGCTCGTGGAGGCCCTGCGCACGGTCGAGGAGTTCCACGGCGGTCGGTTCCACGTGGAACTTCCCACCCGCAGCCAGCGGCACGTCACGGCGGGCCAGGCGGCGGACGAGCTGGTCAGGCGGCTGGTGTCGCTGTTCCTGCCCGACCACGACGGCCGCCGGCCCGCGGACGGCAAGCGGATCGAGTCCACGGATTCACCCTTGTGGCGCGAGCACGTCACCTTCAGCGAGTACTTCGACGGCGACACGGGCGAGGGACTGGGCGCGACGCACCAGACGGGGTGGACGGCGCTGGTCGCCAGCTTGTTGACGGATCGTCGTCACACGGGCGCTGAGGGTGAATGAATTGTGTGATTAACGCCAAGTGGCTGAACAATTTGCCGCCGTTCGGGCGCTGTGACGCACAGATTCACGCGCACCGAAGCTCTGTAACACCCACGTGCTGTGCAGGGAGTCACCCAAGTGGCAGTATGCCGGGCACTCGACCGACACAGTTACGAGGAGTGACGCCGTGGCCCGTCGTACCAGGCACGCTGCGCTCGCCGTGTATCCCGTGCTCGCCCTGGCGCTCACGTTGACGGCCTGCGCGACCAAGGTGAACACCGGCTCGCAGGACAGCGGCTCGGGCATCACCCTGGTCCAGAGCGGCAAGCTGGTCACCTGCACCCACCTGTCCTACAAGCCCTTCCAGTTCTCCGAGGGCGACAAGACGGTCGGCTTCGACGTCGACCTGGTGGACCTGGTGGCCAAGGAACTGAACGTCACTCAGGAGATCTTCGACACCCCGTTCGAGACCATCACCTCCGGCGAGGTCTTCAACACCGGCAAGTGCGACCTGGCCGCGGCCGGCATGACCATCAAGCCGGACCGCGCGGAGGTCATCGACTTCTCCGAGCCCTACTTCGACGCCTCGCAGGCGCTGCTGGTCAAGAAGGACTCGCCGGTCAAGTCCCTCGACGACCTCAAGGGCAAGAAGATCGGCGTGCAGCTCGAGACCACGGGCGAGATCTACGCCAACGAGAACGCGGCGAAGCACGGCTACACCGTCGTCCAGTTCGAGGACCTGCCGCTGATGGAGACCGCCGTGCGCACCGGCGCGGTGGACGCGGCGATCAACGACAACGGCGTGCTGCTGGACTACGTCAAGGAGTTCCCGGACACCGCCGTGGTGGCGGAGTTCGACACGCAGGAGAAGTACGGCATCGGCATGAAGAAGGGCAACACCGCCCTGAAGGCCAAGGTCGACGAGGTCCTGAAGAAGGCCAAGGACAGCGGAGAGTACGACCGCATCTACGAGAAGTGGTTCGGCAAGAAGCCGGAGTCGAAGTAACCGGCTGACCGCGGGGCCGGTGCCGCCGAGCACCGGCCCCTCGCCTTGTCCACCCCACCCACGAGGTAACCCCACATGGCACTCTCCAAGCGACAACGGGCCAAGGCGTTCCGCGTCGGCCAGTACGTGTTGCTGGTGGTGGTCGCCGGCATCCTGGCGGTCGTCGCCGACTGGAGCGAGATCCAGCGCAGCTTCTTCAACCTCGACATCGCCGCCGAGATGTTCCCGAACGCCATCACCGTGGCGTTGAAGAACACGCTCGTCTACACGGCCCTCGGCTTCGCGTTCGGCCTCGCCCTCGGGCTGGTGCTGGCGCTCATGAAGCTGTCGCCGGTCGCGCCGTACCGGTGGCTGGCCACCATCTACATCGAGTTCTTCCGCGGCGTGCCCGCGCTGCTGGTGTTCATCGCCCTGAGCTTCGGCGTGCCGCTGGCGTTCGGGCTCCAGTTCGACATCTACTCCACCGTGATGCTGGCGCTGGGCATCGTCGGGGCCGCGTACATGGCCGAGACGATCCGCGCGGGCATCCAGGCGGTGCCGAAGGGCCAGATCGAGGCGGCCCGGTCGCTGGGCATGTCGCAGGGGCGCACGCTGCTCACGGTGGTGATCCCGCAGGCGTTCCGGATCATCCTGCCGCCGCTGACCAACGAGCTGATCCTGCTCACCAAGGACTCGTCGCTGATCTACATCATCGGCCTGGCCCGCGACCAGTACGAGCTGACGAAGTTCGGCCGGGAGACGCTGAGCCGGTCGCCGTCGCTGACCCCGATCCTGGTGGTCGGCCTGTGCTACCTGCTGATCACGCTGCCGCTGGGCCACCTGTCGCGGTACCTGGAGCGGCGCACGGGTGGCAAGAAGGTCAGCACGCCGGAATCGACGGGGTTGGGGGTGTCCGCGTGACCGAGCCCGCGGTCGAGATCACCGGGTTGAAGAAGTCGTTCGGCTCCCTGGACGTGCTCAAGGGCATCGACGTCCGGGTGGACCGCGGTGACGTCGTGTGCATCATCGGGCCGTCCGGCTCGGGCAAGTCCACGCTGCTGCGCTGCGTGAACCTGCTGGAGGAGCCGACCGGCGGGAAGATCGTGGTCAACGGGGTCGAGCTGACCGACCCGGACGTGGACATCGACGCCGCGCGCACGAAGATCGGCATGGTGTTCCAGTCGTTCAACCTGTTCTCGCACCTCAGCGTGCTGAACAACCTCACGGTGGCGCAGCGCAAGGTGCTCAAGCGGGACGCGAAGCAGGCCCAGGAGGTCGCGCTGCGCAACCTGGAGCGGGTGGGGCTGTCGGACAAGGTCAACGCCATGCCCGCGCAGCTCTCCGGCGGCCAGCAGCAGCGCGTGGCGATCGCGCGGGCGCTGTCGATGGACCCGGACGTGATGCTGTTCGACGAGCCGACCTCGGCGCTGGACCCGGAGCTGGTGGGCGACGTGCTCGGGGTGATGCGCCAGCTCGCCGACGAGGGCATGACGATGCTCGTGGTGACCCACGAGATGCAGTTCGCCCGCGAGGTGGCCGACCGGGTGCTGTTCATGGACGGCGGGTACGTCGTCGAGGAGGGCCCGGCCGAGCAGGTCATCGGCGCGCCGCGGCACGAGCGGACGCAGTCGTTCCTGGCTCGCGTGCTCGACCCGACCCACCAGGGGCCGCGCGGCGCGTGAGCCGAACCCGCCCCGGCGGTCCGGGGCGGGTTCTATTGTCGATCGCATGAGCGATGCGGGGGCGCGGGGGCTGGACGTGTTCGACCCCAGCCCGCCGCGCTCCGCCCGGATGGCCGCGGCCGAGGTGCTGCGCGGCGTGGGCGAGGCGGACGGGACCTGGCGGTTACCGAGGCGGCGGGCCGGCATGCCGCCGGTGGTGCGGGTGGCGGACCGGTTCCTGACCGGGGTGCTCGACCTGCGGGCGGTGGAGTTCCCCTACCTGCTGGAGTTCGTGCGCTGCCGGTTCGAGGAGCCGCCGGACCTGCGGCAGGGCAAGCTCGCCGGGATCGAGTTCGCCGACTGCCGGCTGCCCGGCCTGTCGGCGCGCAACCTGAGCTGCGCCAACGAGGTGTCGCTGGCGGGCAGCACGGTCGAGGGCCTGGTGGACCTGGTCGACGCGGACGTGGCCGGGTCCCTGTCGTTGCGCGACAGCGTGCTGCGGGCGCCGGACGGGATCGCGTTCCACGCCGACCGGATGAAGCTGGCGGGCGGGTTGCTGGCGCAGCGGGTGCGGGTGTCCGGCGAGCTGCGGATGGCCGGCGCGCACGTCGGCGGGTACTGCAACTTCAGCGGCGGCCTGCTGGCGAACCCGCGCGGCCACTCGGTCAACGGCACCGGGCTGCACGTCGGCGGCAACTTCCTGATGAACGGCTGCACGCTGCACGGCACCGTGCTGCTGGCGGGCGCGCGGGTCGAGTCGGCGTTGACGCTGCGCGGCGCGACCGCAGCCGACGGGCGCGCGGACGACGACGCGCTGGACCCGCACTCCGACCCGAACGCCACGCTCGTGTTCGACCGCATCACGGTGGACGGCGACGTGCAGCTCGACCGGGGCTTCACCAGCGCGGGCGCGGTGCGCATGGTCAACGCCGCGCTCGGCGGCACGCTGTCGCTGTCCGGCGGCTCGTTCGACGCGCTGGGCGGGACCGACGGCGAGCCCACGGGCTACGGCCGCGCGCTGGCCACCGACACCGCCGAGCCGACCGGGTACGGGCGGGCCCTGCACCTGGACGGCACGACCGTCGGCGGCGACATCATCGGCCGCCAGGCGACCGTGCGCGGCCAGTTCCGCATGGTCGACCTCCAGGCCAGGGGCAGCCTCATCCTCGACGGGTCCACGCTGGAGAACCCGCGGGCGGACGCCGTGCTGGGCAACCGGTCGCGCATCGGCAGCAACTTCGCCGCCCGCGAGGTGGAGGTGACCGGCGGGCTGGAGCTGCGGGGCGTGCAGGTGGGCGCGAACCTGGACCTGCGCGGCAGCCGCATCACCCGGCCCGGCCGGTACCGGCACCAGCCCGCGGGCAAGCCGTCGCTGGACGTCGGCGGCGCGGTCGTCGGGCGCGACCTGATCTGCGCCCGCGGCGCGAAGGAGTTCGTCGCGCACGGCGGCGTGCGGGCGCGGCGGGCGCAGGTGGGCCGGATCGCCACGTTCGCGGGCGCGGTGCTCGGCGACAAGCTGGACGCGCACCCGTTGAACCTGCTCGGCCTGCAGGTGCCGGAGCTGGAGCTGACCCCGATCAGCCCGCCGCGCGGCGACGTGACGCTGCGGCAGGTGCGGTGCACCGTGCTGGACGACAACGAGCACTTCTGGGCCGCGACCGGGCGGATCGACCTGGAGGAGTTCCGCTACGACTCGCTGCGGCACCCGATCGACCTGCGGGACGACGCCGAGGTCGAGCGGCGGCTGCGCTGGCTGCGGCAGGCGATGCGGCGCACGTACCGGCCGGGCCCGTACGACCAGTTCGCCGAGATGCTGCGGGCGGGCGGCAACGACGAGCACGCGGCCACCGTGCTGGTGGAGAAGCAGCGGCTGCGGTACCGGGCGGTCGCGGAGGGCAGGCGGTGGCTGCGGTCGCCGGTGCTGCTGTGGAGCTGGCTGCAACGCGCGATGGTGGGCTACGGCTACCGCCCGGCGCGCGCGTTGGCGTGGCTGGTGGTGACGTGGCTGCTGGGCAGCGTCTACTTCGCGACCGGGCCGAGGCTGGAGGAGATCAACCAGGACGACCACCTGTCGTGGAACCCGTGGCTGTTCACCATCGACCTGGTCGTGCCGATCGTCGACTTCGGCAACAAGAACCGGTGGAACACGCCGGACGAGGCGCAGTGGATCGCGTCCGGGCTCATCGTGATGGGGTGGGTGCTGGCGACCACGGTCGCGGCCGGCCTGACCCGGATGCTGAAGCGGTGACCTCGCCTGCGCGCGTGGGCCGGAACGACGCGAGTCCCGCCCGGCGGGGGGGCCGGGCGGGACTCGGGCGGAACGCGCCGGGCCGGCTAGTGCACGGCCGCGACCGGCTTCACCCGGTCGCTGTCCTCGTCCACGTGGTAGTCGTCGGCCTGCGTCTCGTCGGTGCCGTTGAACACCCGGGCCCGCTTCGCGATCAGCGTCACGATGACGGCGACCAGCAGGTTCGCCACGACCGCGACCGCGCCCACGTAGATCTGCACCGCGGAGCCCGCGAACGGGTGCCAGCCGAACAGCGACAGCTTGTCCAGCGGCAGCGCGGACCCGGCGAAGTGCGCCTTGCCGATGGCCGGGTTGCCGATGTTGTAGAGCAGCCACATGCCGTAGCCCATGCCGACGACCCAGCCCGCGATGAGGCCCCACAGGTGGAACCACCGCGTGTAGAGCGCGATCGCCACGGCGGGCAGCGTCTGCAGGATCATCACGCCGCCGATGAGCTGGAGGTCGATCGAGAACTGCGGGTCGATGAACACGATGAACGCGACCGCGCCGAACTTGACCACCAGCGACGCCAGCTTGGCCTGCTTCGCCTCCTGGGCGGGCGTGGCGTCCTTCTTCAGGTACTCCTTGTAGATGTTGCGCGTCCACAGGTTCGCCGCCGCGATCGACATGATCGCCGCGGGCACCAGCGCGCCGATCGCGATGGCCGCGAACGCCACGCCCGCGAACCAGCTCGGGAACTCCTGGCCGAACAGCACCGGGATGATCGTGTTGGTGTCGGGGCGGCCGGTGGCCTGGTTGGTGATCGGCTTGGCCCCCGCGCTGATGGCGACGAAGCCCAGCATGGCCAGCAGGCCGAGCAGCAGCGAGTACGCGGGCAGCGCGACCATGTTCCGCTTGATCACGTTCCGGCCGCGCGAGGCGAGGATGCCGGTCAGCGAGTGCGGGTACAGGAACAGCGCCAGCGCCGAGCCCAGCGCCAGGGTGGCGTACTGGAGCTGGTTGTTGCCGGTCAGGAGGATGCCGTCGGCCTTGTTCTCGGTGGCCGCGAACTTCGCCTGCGCGCTGTCGAAGATCGCGCCCCAGCCGCCGAACTTCGACGGCAGGTAGATCACCGCGACCAGGATCACGATGTAGATCAGCGTGTCCTTGACGAACGCGATCAGCGCGGGCGCGCGCAGGCCCGACTGGTAGGTGTAGAGCGCCAGGATCACGAACGCGATGAACAGCGGCAGGTGGCCGAGGATGCCGGAGCCGTTGAGGCCCATCGTGCGCAGCACGGCCTCCAGGCCGACGAGCTGCAACGCGATGTACGGCATGGTGGCGACGATGCCGGTGATGGCGATGATCAGGGCCAGCCAGTGGGAGCCGTAGCGGCCGCGGACGAAGTCCGCCGGCGTCACGTACCCGTGCACGCGGGACACCGACCACATGCGGACCAGCGGCAGGAACACGATCGGGTACAACACGACCGTGTAAGGCAGCGCGTAGAAGCCCAGCGCGCCGGCGCCGAACACCAGCGCGGGCACGGCCACGAACGTGTAGGCGGTGTAGAGGTCACCGCCGACCAGGAACCAGGTGATCCAGGAGCCGAACTTCCGGCCGCCCAGGCCCCACTCGTCCAGGTGGTCGAGGGTGCTGCCGGCCTTCCACTTCGCCGCGACGAAACCCAGCACGGTGACCAGCAGGAACAGCGCGCTGAACACCACCAACTCGGTCCACTGCATTACTTGGCCCCCTCGTCCAGGTCGTCCACGCCGAGCAGGTCCGGCTTGCCCTTGACGACGGGTTGGTCCTTGGTCTTCACGTACACCAGGCCCACGCTGAGCACGCCGACCGGCACCCACGCGAACTGGTACCAGTAGAAGAACGGCAGCCCCAGCACCCTCGGCTCATCGGAGTTGAACCAGGGCGTGACGAGCATGAAGAGCGGAACCAGCAGCAGCAGGTTCCAGTTGCTCCAGCGGAGGCTCGATTTTCGAGCAGACGACATGTGCCCCTCCGTACGGCGGCCTGGTAACGCGGTGTCGCGCATGTTAGGCCGGAGGTTGGACAGCCGTCACCATGTCAGGTGGGTTACCGACGCATGACGTAGCTGGATCGTGACCAACTACCCCTTCGCCCGCAGGCCGGTGACCAAGTGGTCCTCCGCGCGGTCGAAATAGGTCAGCAAGGACTCTTCGGCCTGCCGAACCTCGCCCGCGTCCAGACGCGTCACGATCGCCTCGTTCAGCGGCAGGTAGTCGCGGTGGAACTCCTCGGGGTCGCCCATCACGTGGAACGCCAGCCGCACCTCGGCGAGCAGCCGCGCCATCTCCTCGTCCAGGCGGGCGCTGCCGGCCAGCGCGGTGAGGGCCTGGTGGAACCTGACGTTCGCGGTGCCCACGCCGGTCCAGTCGCCGCGCTCGCGGCAGGCCAGGCCGAGGGCGACGGCGTCGCGGACGGCCTGCTTCGCCGCGTCGGCGGCGTGCGGCCACCGCCGGACCGCGCCGCACTCGATGACCCGGCGGGCGGCGTAGATGTCGACGATGTCGGCCACGTCCGGGCGGCGGACGAACACGCCCTTGCTGTACTCGTGCACCAGCAGCCGCTCGTGGGTGAGCAGGCGGAACGCCTCGCGCAGGGTGTTGCGCGAGATCCGGAGGGCGTCGCCGAGGGCCTTCTCGTTGAGCTGCCGGCCGGGTGCGATGTCGCCTTCGAGCACGCCGGCGCGCAGCTTGTCCGCCACGCGCTCGGCGGTGCTGGAGCGGTCGAGGTCGCCGCGTTCCTTCGCGAGGGCGGCCAGCCAGCCGTCCGCCTGGGCCGTGGTCATGGTGCAGGAGTCTACGACCTGCGACAGGAATGAAGTATTGAAGGATTGTTGAACGATCCAGCACTGAGTGGCCGCCGACCACTCCACGAGCGGCGGGAGGGGACGGTGTCGGGGTCAGTAACCTGGCCGCCGTGAAGGGCTGGCGGGCGGTGGGGGCGGTACTGGCCGTGGTGTCGCTGGCCGCCTGCACGGGCCCGGTCGCCGGGATGCCCGACGCCGAGGTCGTCCGGCCCTCCCTCACCCCGACGGTGGACCAGTTGCCCAAGGTCGGCCAGTGCACCGACACCGGTCTGGAGGTCCTGGACTGCGCCGCGGCGCACGAGGCCGAGGTGACCGAGGTCGGCCGGCTGGACGGGTTGGGCGAGGCGTACCCGAACGACCGCGACCTGCGCCGGGCCGTGCTGCCCGCGTGCCGGGCCGCGCTCACCGCGTACCTCGGCAGCGCCGACCACGACGCCACCCGCCTCCAGGCCCACGCGCTGTGGCCGAGCCGGGACGGCTGGGCGAAGGGCGACCGCTGGCGCCTGTGCACGGTGGTGGAGCTGAAGCCGGACGGCAGCCGGGCGCGGCGCGAGGGCTCCGCCAAGGACCTGCTCAAGGCGGCCGGGTTCGGCACCGTGCAGCTGTGCGCGACGGCGTCGCCGGGTGAGGCGAAGGACGCGGGGATCACCACCTGCGACCAGCCGCACAAGGCGGAGGCCGTGCCGGGGGTGTTGGCGCTCGGTGACCACCGTGAGCCCGCGCCGTCGCTGGAGCAGGTGAACGCCAAGGCGGCCGAGCACTGCGCGCGAGCCGTCACGAACTACGTCGGCGCGGCGCGCGAGGACGTCTTCGCGTCGTGGCGGGCGTTCGGCAGCCAGGCGTGGTCCGAGGGCTACACGTCGGCGGTCTGCTACGCCGAGGCGGTCCGGCCGTTCACGGGGCGGCTGTGGGGCCTGGGGAAGAACCCGCTCCCCCGCTGATCCACACCGACCCACAGGCTGTGCACAGCTTCATCCACACCCTGTGGACAACTAGCGCCGCCGCCACGCCAGCACCACCAGCAACACGCCCACCAAGATCGGGCCGCCACCCTCGAACACGCGCCTGAACACGGGCAAGAACGGAGGGGTACCCAGTTCGAACAGCACCGAACCCGTCAACGCGGCGACCCCGACCGTCAGTGGAGCGGCTGGGGACAGCTTCCCCAGCGACACCAACCCCACCAGCAGTCCCGCAAGTCCCAACGCCACCAGCCCGCGCCACCGCACCTCGTCGAACTGGTCCAGCGCATAGCCCCACGCGAGCGCCCCGAGGCAGGCGGCGAACGCCCCGAGCACGAAGCCGGCCACGTGCCACCACGCCGACACCCGCGGCCGGGCGGGCGGCCCGACCGGGTGGCGCCGCACGACTCCCGAGCTCGGCCCGCCCTCCGCCTCCGGCACCCGGTCGAAGTGCAGTCCGCCCAGGAAATCGTCCCGCTGGGTCACTCCTCCTTGGTACCTCCGGACGAACCGGAAATCACGGTGGGTGATCAAAAAGAGACCCGGTGGACGCCGTTGGCCACCGGGTCTCGCGCCGGGAACGTCTCGGGGGGTGCGGGCTCAGCCGAGGCGGAGCTTCAGCGCCTCCAGCTCGTCGCGCAGCGAGGTCGGCACCTTGTCACCGATCTTGGCGAACCACTCCTCGATCATCGGGATCTCGGCCCGCCACTCGTCGGCGTCGAACGCGAGCGCCGCCTCGACGTCCTCGCGCGGCGCGTCGAGGCCCTCCAGGTCCAGCTCGGCCGCGGTCGGGACGTGGCCGATCGGCGTCTCCACCGCGGCGGCCTTGCCCTCGATGCGCTCGACGGCCCACTTCAGCACGCGCGAGTTCTCGCCGAACCCGGGCCACAGGAACCGCTTGTCCTCGCCCCGGCGGAACCAGTTCACGTAGAAGATCTTGGGCAGCTTGTCCGCGTCGGCCGACTTGCCGGTGTCGATCCAGTGCTGGAAGTAGTCGCCGGCGTGGTAGCCGATGAACGGCAGCATCGCCATCGGGTCGCGGCGCACGACGCCGGTCTTGCCGACGGCCGCGGCGGTCGTCTCGCTGGACAGCGTCGCGCCCATGAACACGCCGTGCTGCCAGTCGCGCGACTCGGTGATCAGCGGGATCGTGGTGGCGCGCCGGCCGCCGAAGAAGATCGCCGAGATCGGCACGCCCTTCGGGTCCTCCCACTCGGGGGCCTTGATGTCGCACTGGGCGATCGGCGTGCAGTAGCGGGAGTTCGGGTGCGACGACAGCTCCTCGCTGTCGGGCGTCCAGTCCTGCTTCTTCCACGAGGTGAGGTGCGCGGGCGGCTCGCCCATGCCCTCCCACCACACGTCGCCGTCGTCGGTCAGCGCGACGTTGGTGAACAGCGAGTTCCCCTTCTCGATGGTGCGCATCGCGTTGGGGTTGGTGTGGTAGTCGGTGCCGGGGGCGACGCCGAAGAAGCCGTTCTCCGGGTTCACCGCGTACAGCCGGCCGTCGTCGCCGAACCGCATCCACGCGATGTCGTCGCCCAGGGTCTCGACCTTCCAGCCGGGGATGGTCGGCTCCAGCATGGCGAGGTTGGTCTTGCCGCAGGCGCTGGGGAACGCGGCCGCGATGTAGTAGGCCTTCTGCTCGGGCGAGGTGAGCTTGAGGATCAGCATGTGCTCGGCCAGCCAGCCCTCGTCGCGCGCCATCACCGAGGCGATGCGCAGCGAGTAGCACTTCTTGCCGAGCAGCGCGTTGCCGCCGTAACCGGAGCCGAACGACCAGATCATCCGCTCCTCGGGGAACTGCGTGATGTACTTCGTCTCGTTGCACGGCCACGGCACGTCGGCCTGGCCCGGCTCCAGCGGCGCGCCGATCGAGTGCAACGCCTGGACGAAGTCGGCGTCCTCGCCGAATCGCGCCAACGCCTTCGTGCCCATGCGGGTCATGATGTGCATCGAGACCACGACGTACTCGGAGTCGGTGATCTCCACGCCCAGCATCGGCTTCTCGGCGTCGAGCGGGCCCATGCAGAAGGGGATGACGTACATCGTCCGACCGCGCATGCACCCGCGGTACAGCTCGGTCATGATCCCCTTCATCTCGGCGGGATCCATCCAGTTGTTCGTCGGGCCCGCGTCCTGCGGATCCACCGAACAGATGAAGGTGCGCTCCTCGACCCGCGCCACGTCGGTCGGATCCGAGGCCGCCCAGAACGAGTTGGGTTTCTTCTTCAGCGGAACGAAGGTGCCGGCGTCCACGAGTTTGGCAGTCAGCCGGTTCCACTCGTCCTGCGAGCCGTCCGCCCACACCACTTCGTCGGGGCAGGTCAGCTCGGCGACCTCGCGCACCCAGGACAGCAGGCGAGCGTGGTCGGTGGGTGCCTGGTCGAGACCGGGAATGGTCACTGCCGTCATCTCGTCTCGTCTCCTAGCTGAGCGCCAGCCCACGGTGGACGCCGTTGTCCCGGTGGGACGTCCTCTGCGAATGGCTCCGCCCGCCCCGTGGAGGGCGTGCCGTTTAAGGGATAGACGGAGGTTAGCCGGGTTAATCCCGGGTAACGCACATCCGACCTGTCGCCTGCCTCACAAAACCGATTCTGGAATCGATTCAGCACCCGATCACCACAAATCCGGGTGTGACCTGGGCTTTAGTCGGTGGAATGCAAGGGGTGACCGGTGCGTCGATCGCCACACGTTCAAGTGACTGAACCAAGGTGACGGTGAGAGCGCTCTCATGGCGTGACGCAAAAATTGCCGCGTCAAAATGACCGGATTTCTCAACCGTTTCAGGAACGGGCGCGCCGGCGTTCCCGGCAGCGCGCTCCACGACTCTTCCGCCTGTGCCACAAGGGATTCGGCGAACGCGGCCGGGTGCTCCAGTGTCGACGGCCAGCATGTGGATCCCGCCGTTCCGACCCGGACCGCATACGGCCCGGCCGGTCGACCACCCACACGGCTGTCGCGTCGTCCCGGCGCACGACGTCACCGCGACAGGGGCAGGACCTCCGCACCGGGGTTCGCGGTCAGGTCCGCCTCGGCGCGGGCGATGGCCGCGTCGAGGGCCGCCCGGAAGTCCGCGATCGAGGTGTCTTCGAGCTGGAAGCAGAACTCGTCGCCAGGGCCGAGGAGTTCCAGGACGCCGTTGTTCACGTTGATCGTGCACACGGCCGCTTCACCCTGGTCGTCCTGGCACCGGAGCAACCACTCCCGCCGCTCCCGGTCCTTGCGGATCACCCTCTGCGCCATACCGCTCCTCCTAGCTGGTTGTATGTCACCGGACACCCCGAGTAACCCCTATAGATTAGGGTTCCGATAGCCCGTTAGCGATAACCCGATGGAGTGGACACATGGCGCTGGCGCGGCAGACCATCGAGCGCCTCCAACTGGGGCTTGCCCTCACGCGGCTGCGCACCCAGGCGAAGAGGTCCCAGGGCGAGGCCGGCGCGGCGATCGGCCGCACCGCGGGCAGGATCAGCCAGGTCGAGAACGGCAAGGGCGGGCTCGGCGTCGACGAGCTGACCAAGCTCCTCGACCTCTACGGCGCGCAGGGCCGGGAGCGCGAGACCATCCTCGCCCTCGGTGCCGCTGCCAGGCGACGAGCGCCACGCCGGGGATATGTCGACAACCTGCCGGAGCCCTTCCAGCGCTTGGCCGAGTTGCAGGCTGCGGCCACCGGGATCCGCTGGTACGAGTGCGGGGTGATTCCGGGCCTGGTCCAGTCCAAGGACTACGTCCGGGCGATCATGGCGTTGTCCAACTCGATCTACTGGCCCGATTCGGAGACGGAGACCGCCGAGCGCACCGCGTTCCGCCTCGACCACCAGCGCCGGGTGTTCGAGACCGGTGCCCCGAAGCGGATCGAGATCGTCTTCACCGAGGACTCGCTGGACCACGTGATCGGTGACGGGTCGGTGATGCGCGGGCAGGTTCTGCACCTGCTCCAACTCCTGGAGAGCTATCCCGACCTCGACATCGGTGTGGTGCCGGCGGGCACCGCGGACAACCCGGCGTTGGGCGGCGGCTTGGTGGTCCTCGACTTCGCCCAGTCCACACCGGTGAGCTTCGCGACCAGCCTGCACGGTCCCGCGCCCTACTACGATCAACCCGAGGACGTCGAGCCGATGCAGCGGATCTTCGACCGGGTCAGGGAACTGGCGCTGAGCCGGGCGGACACCCGGGCGCTGCTGATCGAGCGGATCAAGGAGGGCACGTGACCGCGCGCGACACGGGGTGGGTCAAGAGCAGTCGCAGTTCCGGCGGCAGCAATGCGTGCGTCGAAGTGCGGTTCCGCGAAGCGACGGTGGGCGTCCGGGATTCGAAGAACGCCGACGGTCCCGCCCTGAATGTCCGGAAGGGCGCTTGGCGGGCGTTCCTGCTCTCGCTCGACAAGTGATTACACCGATGTCGGGCGGTCGATAACGCGTCAAGCTCCTCCGCAGAGGATTTCCCCTGCACCGGAGGTGACCACGTGCGTCGAGTCATCGGAGTCTTGGCGGCACTCGGTTTGGCCCTGCTCGCGCCCGTCCCCGCGGCGAACGCCGCGACCAGCACCCCAGTCGTCTTCGTCCACGGCTACACCGGCAGCGCGTCGAACTGGGTCACGGCCCAGTCGGTGTTCCGCGCCGCCGGGTGGTCGAGCAGCCGGCTGTTCGCCTACGAGTACAACTCCTACGGCGACAACGTCGCCAACGCCCGCGGCCTGGCCACGTTCGTGGAGCGGGTGAAGTCGCAGACCGGCCAGTCGAAGGTGGCGATCGTCAACCACTCCATGGGCGGCCTGGTCAGCCAGTACTACCTGAAGGTCCTGGGCGGCAACACCAGCGTCAGCCACCTCGCGTCGATCGCGGGCGCGAACCACGGCACCACGGCGGCCGGGGCGTGCCTGGTCTTCGTCACGTGCCAGCAGATGTACCCGGGCTCGTCGTTCATCGCCCAGATCAGCAGCGGCGACGAGACGCCCGGCAGCACCCGTTACGCGACGTGGTACTCGCCGTGCGACGGGGTGATCCTGCCCTACACCAGCACCCCGCTGAGCGGGGCGACGAACAACTACGTGCTGTGCCAGACGCACCTCGGCTTCCTGGCCGACACGCTCGTGCTGTCCGACATCGCGAGCTTCGTCAGGTCGTGACCGCCGGGCCGGCGCGCCGCCTCGCCCGGGGCGGCGCGTCGGCGTCGCGGGTCAGTTCGGGCTGATCCACTGGCCGGTGACGGAGTCGATGCGCACCACGCCGGACACCGTGACCTTCTCGCCGGACCACGCCTCGTCGCTGTCGGGCGTGTACTTGCCGTCCTCGCCGATGCGGCCGTGCTCGACCTCGGTCCACTCGTCCTCGCCGGTGTGCCGGGAGACCGTGACCTCGCCGTCCTGGGTGATCTCGGTGGCCAGGTCGGCGGTGCCGTCGCCGTCGGCGTCGGTGAACAGCCAGGTGTCGCCGTCCTCGTCCTTGACGACCGCGGTGTCGGCGCGGCCGTCGCCGTCGGTGTCCTCGGTGGCGGGGCCGACGTTCTGGTCGCCGCCCTCCTCCATGTCCACCACGATGTCCCGGCCGGTGTTGGTGTTGGTCTGCCGGCTGTCGTCGTCCGAGGGGTCCACGGCGATCCACTCGCCGGAGTCCTCGTCGAACTCGGCCTGGCCGGTCAGCTCGCCGTCGGCGTCGAACGTGCTCATCAGGTCGGCGTCGCCGTCGCCGTCGGTGTCGCTGAACGCGAGGTGCCCACCGTCGCCGGTCTCCACGACCGCGCTCTCGTCGACCCCGTCCTGGTCGAGGTCGTAGGTCGCCTCGGCGGTGTACTCCTCGTCACCGACCGTGACCTTCAGCTCGCCGTCGGTCGCGCCTGTTTCGTCGATGTACACCGTTTCCCACCCTCCTGCGTCCTGTACCGCTTGGACTCACGTTATGCCTGTTCGGTTCCGTTGGGGAAGTTCCGGCGCACCGGTCAGGCGCGGTCGCGGACGGCTCGGATGCGGGACAGCAGGTCGTCCACCTTCGTGCGGCCGGCGGTCAGCTCGGCCAGGCGGCGCGTGACGGACTGCAGCGCCTTGGCGCGTTCCCCCGCCTCCATCCGCAGGGCCTTGTCGACCTCGCGCAGCTCCGCCTCGATCGCGTCGACCCGTTTGCCCAGCGCGTCGTCCAACGCCAGCGACAACTGCTGCTCGGCCTCGATCAGCTGCTCCGCGACGAGCTGGTCGACGGTGGACCGGGCGTCCGCGATCGCGTCCGACAGCCACTGCTTGAGGTGCTGCTTGTCGGCCGAGTGCTTCCGGGTCCGCGCCATCCACCAGCCCGCGCCCAGCCCGAGCGCGATGGTCACCGGCAGCACGATCGGGTTCAGCGCCGCCACCCCGAGCCCGGCCAGCGGCAACGCGGCCAGCCGGCCCGCGCCCAACCCGCCGGACACGCCCATGAACACGAGCAGCTTGTCCTCGGCGGTCGGCGTGCGCTTCTCCGGCGGCCGCAGCACCACCGGCGGGGTCGCGCCGCGGGCGAACTGGCCCCGGATCACGGCCAGCTCCTCGGGCGAGAACAGGTCGGCCAGCGCGGCGTCGGCGACGCGGGACAGCCGCGTGGCCAAGCCGGCGCTGATCCGGCCGGACACCACCTGCAACGCGGTGTCCACCTCCTGCGGCAACGCGGCCAGCCGCTCCCGGTCGGCCGAGTCGATCGCCGTGCGGAACCACGTCTGCACGTCCCGCATCTGCCTGCTGACCTCGTGCGATCCCTCCACCCGGGCCCGCTGCACCTCGCCGCGCAGCCGCACCTGCCAGCTGCGCGTCGACGAGCGGCGTTGCGAGTTCAGCTCGTCGCGCCGCGCGCGCAGCGTCTCGGCCTCCTCCTCGCCCGACGACAGCGCGCGCTTGTCCGCCTCGTTGCGCGCGATCAGCTCGTCCAGCACGGTCGCCAGCGCGCGCAGGCCGTTGGCCTCGCCGAGCATCGCGGCCCGGCCGACCACCAGCTCCTGCAACGCCTCCTGCAACGCCCCGATCCCCGACCGCTCGCGCAGCATCCCCGCCGCGTCCGGGTTCGGGGCCTTGGCCGCCAGCTCGAACATCCGCGACGACACCGGGTGGAACGTCGCGCCGCGGAACCTCGGCGCGTGCTCGGCCAGCAGCGCCTGGTCGGCCTCCAGCACCTGCCGCCAGCCCCGGTACTGGTCGACCTTGGTCAACGCGAACACCACGGTCTCGACGCGTTCCCCGACCGTGCGGAGGAAGTCCAGCTCACCGCGCGTGAACGGGGCCGAGGCGTCGACCACGAACAGCAGCGCGGTCGCGGTCGCGGCGGCCTCGGCGGCCAGCTCGCCGTGCACCGAGTCGAGCCCGCCGACCCCCGGCGTGTCCACCACGGACAGCCGCTCCAGCAGCGGGATCGGCGCTTCGACCTCCACGTACCGGGGCGGCAGCATGCCCTCCGGCAGCTCGTGCGCCGCCGACACCCAGTTCACGATCTCCGACCGGTCGAACGGCACCGGCGACATCGACCCGGCGTAGCAGGCGCGGGCCGACCACTCCGACCCGTGCCGGAACACCAGGTAGGTCGCGGTCGCCACCTCGGCGTCCACCGGCGACAGGCCCGGTGTCGCCAGCAGGGCGTTGACCAGCGAGCTCTTGCCCCGGTTCGTCTCGCCGACGACCACCACCGACGCCGGGCCGGACCGGCGGGTCTCCACGAACGACGCGGCCGACGGGTCCAGCGACCGGACCAGGGTCGTCAGCTTCTCCCTGGTCTGCCGGACGAGCTGCGGCAGGCCGGTCATCGGGCGGTGTAGACGGTGACGATCGGGGCGCGCAGCGTCCGGCCGCGATCGGCGAAGCCGACCACCTCGGTCTCGGCCACCACGCCGTCCAGCGACGCGTCCCGCGTCGGCACGGTGCCGCCCGCCTCGTGCCGCGACGGGTCGAACCGCTCGCCGTCGGGCCGCAGCGCGGTCACGCCGATGGCCGCGAGGCCCTCCTCGATCCGCTCCACGACCCCGGCGCTGCGGGCGCGGTCCAGCGCGTACAGGCACAGCTGCACCAGCGCGCGCCGCTCCGCCAACGCCTGGTCGAGCAGTTCGTCGGCGATGGTCGTCCCCAGCGTGCTCTCCACAGCGTGCTCGGACGCCGCGCCGCCCCGTTCCGTTCCGCTCATCGCCGTCCCCGCAGTTGTTGCCAGATCAGGAAGTACGCCCGGTGCACCACGTGGGCCACCCGGCTCTGCGCCGGTGTCGCGCCGAACGACGCGAACGAACGCCACCAGCCCGCCCGCTCCAGGGCGTAGGCCATCAGCTCGTGCGGCGGCCGGCCGCGCATCCCGAGCTGCTCGGACACGTCGGGCGAGCTGCCGAACCGCAGCACCTCTTCGACCAGGTCGTGCGGCATGGCCACGGCCCCGGACGCGACCAGGGTCAACGCCTCCAGCAGCCTCAGCTGGTGCGCCTCGGGCTTGGCCAGCAGGACCTCGATGGCGTCGTGCACGCGCTGCCGCTCGTTCGGGTCGCCCGACGCGGCGGCCAGCGACGTCACCGAGGCGAGCGCGGCGGCGGCCTTGATGCCGTCCGCGCGGGACCGGAACACCGCGTTGAGCTTCGCGCGCACGCCGTGCAGGCCGGAGGCGTCCAGCAGCTTGCGGCGCAGCGCGCCCGCCGTGATGGTCGGCTCGGCGTCCACGGCCTCCAGCGCCTTGCGGACGCCGTACAGGTCGAGCTTCTCCAGCAGCCGGGTGCGGGTGCCGACCGGCACGTCGCACTCCCAGCCCACGAACAGGTCGGCCGAGACGAGCAGGGTCTCGCGGGTGGCCTCGTCCAGCTCGGCGAGCTTGCGCAGCGCGTCCGCGTCGGCCGAGGTGAAGCCGCCGGTCTCGGTGGACTCGGCGACCAGGCCGATCACCGGCAGCACGTCCGCGACGCGCGGCTTGAGCGTGAGCGCCTGCCGTTCGGCGAGGAGCACCGCCGCCTGCCAGGTGTCGCCGTGGGAGCCCTCCACGGTCTCGGCGGCGATCGTGTCGGCCTTGTTGAGCACCGCGATCGCGTTCACCGGACCCGCCTCGCGGCTCGCCGTCGCCGCGGTGAACGCGGCCAACGCCTGCTGGTCGTCCGCGCGCACGCCCTGCGTCACGACGTACAGCACGGCCTCCGCGCCGGCCACCGCGTTGCGCGACACCGGGTCGAGCCCGTCGGGGTCGATCCCCGCGCCCAGCAGCGACTCGGTGCGGGCCACCGACGCGGCGTCGAGCGACCCCAGGCCCGGGGTGTCGATCACGGTCAGGTCCCGCAGCACCGCGTTGGTCAGGTACGCCTCGATGTGGGACACCTCGTCGACGTCCACGCCGAGGTCGCGCGGGATGGAGCCGTTCGCCTCGAACGGCAGCACCTGCTTGCGGCCGTCGGTGAACACCACCTCGACCCGGTCCACCGTGCCGTACTGGAACCGCGTCACGAGCCGTGTGCACTCGCCCACGTCGGTCGGCGCGACCCGGCGTCCGATCAACGCGTTGACGAGCGTCGACTTGCCGGACTTGATCCGGCCCGCGACGGCGACCTGCAGCGGCGCGGACAGCCGGCGCAGCACCTCCCGGAACCCCGCCGCGGTCGCGGGCGACACCTGCGGCTGGAGCCCGACGCACAGGTTCGCGACCGCCGCCGAGAGCGGACCGGCGAGCTGCTTGGCCTGCGTCGTCACGCCGGAGATCGTGCCACGTGGGGGTGACGCGCGGTTTGCGAACGGGGCGACCGGGGTATTTCCGCGACCGACGAGGGAGGTCCGCCATGGAACAGGGATATACGGTGTTCCTGCTGCTCGGCGTGGTGCTGGTGCTCATCGACGGCCAACTGATCTACCGCAGCGGCAAGGGGTACATGAGCCGCGCGTACGGCGACCCGGAGGCGGCCAGGTCGATGACCCGCCTGGCGACGGTGCTCTTCCACCTCGTCGTGCTCGGGCTGCTCGCCATCGTGTCGATCATCTCGGTCAACACCGGCGACCCGGTCAAGGACGTCGTGGTCAAGCTCGGCGTCATGCTCCTGGTCCTGGCGCTGGTCCACGCGTTGACCATGATGATCCTGGGCCGCATCCGCGACCGGCAGCTCCAGCAGCAGCTGGCCGACGAGATGGCCGAGGAGCACCGCCAGTACGAGCAGCAGCGGGCGGTGCCGCCGCAGACGCGGGTGGAGCCGGTGGCCGGCGCGCCCGCGCCGAGGGTCGAGGACAAGCTCGACCCGACCCAGATCAAGACGGTCCGCTGAGCCGGCGGCCATCCGCCTGGAGGACTAGCGGGGGTCAGCCCGTGGCGCGACGCGCGTCGCGCCGGCCCGTACCTAACCTGGTCACGTGCGGCGGCTGAGCCTGTGGATGCGAGCGCACCCGGTCTTCGGGGATTCCCTGATGGCCGGGTTGCTCGCCGTCTTCGACCTCGGCGTGCTGGGGGCCAACCGCTCGACGGTGCCGGGCTCCACGCTGCTGTTCGTCGGCGCGATCCTGGTCGTGCCGGTGGTGTTCCGCCGCAAGCACCCGCTCGGCTCGTCCTACGTCATCCTGTTCGGCGGCGCGGTCCAGCTCCTCACCCACGGCGACCTCGCCACCGGGATGCCGGTGCGGCTGGCCGACTTCGCGCTCGCGATCGCGCTCTACACGATGGTGGCCTACGTCGGCAGGCGGCAAGGGCTGCTCTACGCGGTCTGGCTGGCGCTGGGCACGTTCGTGTGGGCGGTGTGGCCCATGGGCGCGGGCGTCGAGGCCGCGTTCATCGTCTTCGTGATCGCGGTGATCTTCGGGTTCAGCTGGGCGATGGGCGAGTTCGTCGGGGCGCGCCGCGCCTACCACCGCGAGCTGGAGCAGCGGCTCAAGCTGCTGGAGACCGAACGCGACCAGCAGGCCCGGATCGCGGTGGGCGAGGAGCGGTCGCGGATCGCGCGGGAGCTGCACGACGTGGTCGCGCACGCGGTGAGCGTGATGGTGGTGCAGGCCGACGGCGCGGGCTACGCGATCAAGACCAACCCGGAGCTGGCCGAGGCCGCGGTGCGCACCATCGCCGAGACCGGCAGGCAGGCGTTGACCGAGCTGCGGCGGCTGCTGGGCGTGCTGCGGTCGGAGGACCAGTCGGGCACCCAGTGGGTGCCCCAGCCGGACGCGGGCGACCTGCACGAGCTGGCCGAGACGTGCCGGGCCGCCGGGCTGCCGGTGCGGTTGGAGACGCTGGGCGACATGGATGCGCTGCCGGCGGGCCTCGGGCTCGGCATCTACCGGATCGTGCAGGAGGCGTTGACCAACACGTTGAAGCACGCGGGCTCGGGCGCGTCGGCGACCGTCCGCGTCACCCAGGCGGGTGATCACGTGGAGGTGCTGGTGGCCGACGACGGGTTCGGCACGCCGCACGACCTGGTGGCGGTGTCCGGCGGCAACGGCCTGATCGGTATGCGCGAACGCGCCGGCGTGCTCGGCGGCACGCTGGAGGCGGGCCCCAACCCGGGCGGTGGGTGGCGGGTCCGCGCCGTGCTGCCGCTCGTCCCGTCATAGGGTGCCGGTCGTCCTATGAAAGGTGACAGTGTGATCCGGGTACTTCTCGTGGACGACCAGGAACTCATGCGGATGGGCTTCCGGATGGTGCTCGGCGCGCAGGAGGACGTCGACGTGGTCGGCGAGGCGGCCAACGGGCTCGACGCCGTGCAGCTGGCCGACCGGCTGCGGCCGGACGTGGTGCTGATGGACGTGCGCATGCCGGTGCTCGACGGGGTCGAGGCGACCAAGCGGATCGCCGAGGCGGGCACCGCGAAGGTGCTCGTGATGACCACGTTCGACCTGGACGAGTACGCGCTGTCGGCGTTGCGCAACGGCGCGTCCGGGTTCCTGCTGAAGGACACGCCGCCGGGCGACCTGGTGTCGGCGCTGCGCGCGGTGGCCAGCGGCGACGCGGTGGTGTCGCCGTCGGTGACCAAGCGGCTGCTGAGCCGGTTCCTCGGCGAGGGCGGCGGCGAGCTGCGCGACGCGGCGGTGCTGGAGGCGCTGACCGAGCGCGAGCGCGAGGTGCTGGTGCTGATCGCCAAGGGGCTGTCGAACACGGAGATCGCGCGGAAGCTGTTCCTGTCCGAGGCGACGGTGAAGACGCACGTGGGGCGCATCCTGGCCAAGCTGGAGCTGCGGGACCGGGTGCAGGCCGTGGTGCTGGCGTACGAGACGGGGCTCGTCCGGCCCGGCGACGTCTGACCGGGCCGGACTCGCCGCGCGTCAGCGGTACTTCGACGCGTCCGCGGTCGCCGGGTCGACGCCCGCCTTGTAGACCTCCTCGTACCAGCGGCCCCAGTCCGGCCGCGAGCCGTCCAGGTCGGTGAAGCCGTACTCGCGCATGAGCGTCCACGACGCGAGCGCCTTGCCGGTGAACCGGTGGCGGTCCGGGTCGGCGGCCAGCGCCGCCACGCCGCGGCCCACGTAGTGCGGCGTCTCGGACATCGCGTAGTGCGGTTCCTTGGCGATCGCGTCGCGCCAGTTCTCCTCGGTCACGCCGAAGTGCTCCAGCATCTGCTCCGACCGCAGGAAGCCGGGGGTGACGGCGACGGACGTGGCGCCGAACGCCTCCAGCTCCTTCGCCATCACCGTGCCCATGCGGCGGATCGCGACCTTCACCGAGTCGTAGGCCAGCGACCCGCTGTAGAACTCGTCGCTGTCGCCGTCGGTCACCTCGACCAGCAGCCCGCCCGGCCGCCGGACCAGCAGCGGCAGCAGCCGGTGCAGGGCGACGAAGTGCGCCTCCAGGCTGTTGCGCCACATCCGGAGCTGCCGGTCCAGGTCCTGCTCCCAGAACACCTTGAACTCGGTGTCCGCCTCGCCGCCCCACACGTCGTCCACCAGGACGTCCAGCCGGCCGTCCACTTCGGACTCGATGCGGTCGCGGAACGCGTCCACGTCGGACTGCACGGTGAAGTCGCACCGCACCGGGACGCCCCGGCCGCCCGCCGCCGTGACCAGCTCCGCCGTCTCCTCGATCGTCTCGTCCCGGCCGATCGGCGACTTCCGCTCGCGCGTCGACCGACCGCCGACGAACACCGTCGCGCCCGCCGCGCCGAGCTCCACCGCGATGGCGCGCCCCGCGCCCCGCGTCGCCCCCGTGACCGCCGCGACCTTGCCGTCCAACGCCTTCATCGTCTCCCCTTCCACGCGTCCAGCACCGCGTCGACGTCCTGTGCCAGCCGGTCGGCCAGCTCGCCGCGCGGTCGGACGGACCAGTCCATCGACACGCCGTGGAGCAACCCCGTGAGCACGCGGGCCGCGTGGTCGGGCGGCGGGCCGTGCGGGAGGTCCACCCGTCGGGTGAGTTCCGCCAGGGTCCGCTCGGTCACCGCGTACAGCTCGGCGAGCAGCGCCCGCAGCTCCGGGTCGATCAGGTCGACCCCGAGCTGGGCCAGGTGGTTCTGCGCCTCGGCCGGGTCGACGACGTCCTCGAACCAGGTCAGCAGGGCCGCCCGCAACCC
This sequence comes from Actinosynnema sp. NPDC004786, assembly GCF_053601135.1. Lineage (NCBI taxonomy): Bacteria > Bacillati > Actinomycetota > Actinomycetes > Pseudonocardiales > Pseudonocardiaceae > Actinosynnema > Actinosynnema sp. NPDC004786. The sequence goes on from NZ_JBSGBG010000006.1 coordinate 40,953, forward strand.
GTCCGCCGGATCGGCCGCCGCGGCCGCCGCCTCCCGCATCCGCCGCACGTTCGCGTCCGCGGTCTGCCTGGTCAGGGCCTGGAGCAGGCCGCTCTTCGAGCCGAACCGACCGGCCACCGTGCCCACCGAGACGCCCGCCCGCTCGGCCACGTCGGCGACGGTGAACCCCGGCCCCTTGCGGCCGATCACCTCCGCCGCCGCGGCCAGCAACCGCTCGTCCGTGATCGTCTTCGGTCGTGCCACGCGGTTATTGAACCACAGTTCAGAAACTATCGCCCAGTAGGGTGACGACAGTGACCTGGAGACCTCGCCTCATCGCCCTGGACATCGACGGCACGATCACCCCCGTGGGCCGCGAGGACGTCTCGCCGGCCGTGCGGGCGGCCATCGGGCGGGCCGTCGACCACGGGGCGCACGTGGTGCTCTCCACCGGCCGCAGCCTCGTCGGCACCCGGCCCGTCCTGGACGACCTGGGCCTGCGCGGCACCACCGCGCTCTGCTCCAACGGCGCGGTCTGGTGGGACACCGACGCCCGTGCCGTCACCCGGAAGGTGGAATTCGATCCCGGCCCGGCGGTCGAGCGCCTGCGCGCCGCGCTGCCCGGGGCGGTGTTCGCGGTCGAGCTGACCGGGGTGGGGAACCTGTCGCTCGGCCGGTTCCCCGACGGCGACCTGTGGGGCGAGGTGCGCGAGGTCGGGTACCGGGAGCTGGTGGGCACGCCGACGTCCCGGCTGGTCATGCGCTGGGTGGGGCGCACGCCCGAGGAGCTGGCGCTGCGGGTGATGGACGTGGAGCTGCCCGGCGTGACGGCGTCGTGCGACCACAACGAGCCGTGGCTCACGCTGTCGCCGCCCGGCGTGACCAAGGGCGCGGCGCTGGAGGAGCTGCGGGCCGCGCTCGGCGTGGCGCGGGAGGACACGCTGGCCATCGGCGACGGCTCCAACGACGTGGAGATGCTGCGGTGGGCCGCCCGCGGCGTGGCCATGGGGCAGGCGCCGGTCGTCGTGCAGGAGGCGGCGGACGAGGTCACCGGGACGGTGGTCGAGGACGGCGCGGCGGCCGTGCTGGACCGGTACTTCGGCGCTTAGCGACCGTCCTGAGCGTTGAACTCAGGGATCCTCAACGTAGGACACGCGCGTTCCGAACGTAGGACACGCGCGTTCTGGACGTAGGACACGCGCGGGTCAGGCGGTGATGTCCTGTTTGGCGACGACCTTGGCGTCGCGGACGCGGACGACCACCTCGCCCGGCCTGCCGTTGCGCTCGGCGAACTCGTCGGCCCGGTCCGCGCCCATGTAGCGGGCGCCGATGCGGCCCGCCCAGTAGCGCACCTGCTCGCGGTCGTCGTCGATCTCGGCCCGGCCGGACACGGTGACGAACGCGAACGGCGGCCGCTCGTCGTCCAGGCAGATCGACACCCGGCCGTCCCGCCGGATCGCCTTGCCCTTGATCGAGTCCAGGTACGTGGTGAACACGAGCGTGCCCCCGTCGAGGTCCACCCAGATCGGCGTGACGTGCGGCGACCCGTCGGCGCGGACGATCGCGAGCTTCGCGGTCCGGGCCGGCGCGGACGCCACGAACTCCCGCCACCAGCCCTCGGGTGCGTCGGTGTAACCCATGACCGCACACCGTAGGGCCATCCCATCCCTGAGAACGACCCGGTGAACGCCTAGGGGACAACTCAGGGTGAACACGGATTACTACAACCGAGGTAGCCGTCACGATAAGACTGAAGTCGCACCGACGAGTCAACTACAGACCGATGTGCGTGCTCCCCGGCTGCGGCAAGGTTGTCAGCGGTCCGGGGGAGATGTGTCGTCCAGGGGAGAAACCATGATCGAGGCTGTCGGCCTCACCAAGCGCTACGGGAAGACGGTGGCGGTGGACAACCTGTCGTTCACCGTCCGGCCCGGTCGGGTCACCGGGTTCCTCGGTCCCAACGGCGCGGGCAAGTCCACCACCATGCGCATGATCCTCGGCCTCGACCGGCCGAGCGCGGGCAAGGTCCTGATCGACGGCAAGCCGTACGCGCGGCTCGACCGCCCGCTGCGCACCGTCGGCGCGCTGCTCGACGCCAAGTGGGTGCACCCCAACCGCTCCGCGCGGGCGCACCTGCAGTGGCTGGCCAAGTCGAACGGCCTGCCCGCCCGCCGGGTGGACGAGGTGCTCGACCTGGTCGGCCTGACCAAGGTCGCCAAGCGCCGCGCCGGGGGCTTCTCCCTGGGCATGTCGCAGCGGCTCGGCATCGCGGGCGCCCTGCTCGGCGACCCGAAGGTGCTGCTGTTCGACGAGCCGGTCAACGGCCTGGACCCGGAGGGCATCCTCTGGATCCGCCAGTTCATGCAGGGCCTGGCCGCCGAGGGCCGCACCGTGCTGGTGTCCAGCCACCTGCTGTCGGAGATGGCGCTGACCGCCCAGGACCTCGTGGTCATCGGGCGCGGCAAGCTCATCTCGCAGTCCACCACCACCGAGTTCGTGGAGCGGTCGACCGAGAACACCGTCCGGGTGCGCAGCCCGCACGCGGACAAGCTGGGGGCGATGCTGATCGACAAGGGCTTCACCGTCCGTGAGGACTCGGACGGCTCGCTCACCGTGTCGGGTGCGCTCAGCGACGAGATCGGGGACATCGCGGCGGCGAGCGGCGTGGTGTTGCACGAGCTGAGCCCGCAACGCGGTTCACTCGAACAGGCATTCATGCAGCTCACGGGCGATTCCGTCGAGTACCACGCCGAACTCGCCGAGACGGGGAAGTGACCACCGATGACTCTGCTCGCCGTTGAACGGATCAAGCTCTTCTCCACCCGCTCGCCGTGGTGGTGCATGCTGCTCGCGCTCGGGTTGACCGTCGGGATCACCGCGATCATCGCGGCGAACTGGGACGGCTCCCCGATGCCCGTGCTCGGCACGGTGTTCACCCACACGTTCGGCCTCTACGTGATCATGGTGATGGCCGCGCTGGCGGTCACCACCGAGTACCGCTTCGGCACCATCAAGTCGACGTTCCAGGCGGTGCCGGACCGCATCTCGCCGCTGATCGCCAAGGCGGTCGTGGTGGTGCTGCTGTCGGGCCTGGTCGGCCTGGCCGCCGCGTTCGGCTCCTGGGGCCTGAGCTGGGTGCTGGCCGAGGACAACTCGGACCTCGCGCTGACCACCGCCAACGACTGGCGGCACGTCGCGGGCGTCGGCCTGGTGTTCGCGGCGGGCGCGCTGCTCGCCCTGGGCGTCGGCGCGCTGGTGCGGCAGACCGCGGGCGCGGTGTCGATCATCCTGGTGTTCGCGCTGGTGGTGGAGAGCGTGGTCGGGTTCATCCCGAACATCGGCGACGACATCCAGAAGTGGATGCCGTTCACCGTGGCCAGCAAGTTCATCTTCGGCGACCCGGACCCGAGCGCGCTCCCGGAGGGGGCCGGGCCGCCCGCGATCGGCGAGCTGAGCCCGTGGGGCTCGTTCGCGTACTTCGCCGGCATCGCGCTGGCCGTCTACATCATCTCGCTCGTCGTGGTGAAGCGGCGGGACGCGTAGCGGGGAGGCCCGCGCCGCCGGCATCGGGGGCCGGCGCGCGGGCATCGGGGGAAAGGGGGAGCTCGGGTCACCTTCGGGGGGTGGCCCGAGCTCGTTTGCCCTAGGTTTCGCCACAAGCGTTGATCGGACGGGAGAAGTCATGATCGAAGCGACCGGCCTCACCAAGCACTACGGCCGGACGGTGGCCGTCGACGACCTGTCGTTCACCGTCCGCGCCGGCCGGGTGACCGGCTTCCTCGGCCCGAACGGCGCGGGCAAGTCCACCACCATGCGCATGGTCCTGGGGCTGGACAACCCGACCCGCGGCCGGGTCACCATCGACGGCCGGGACTACCGGTCGCTGCGGCAGCCGCTGCGCGTCGTCGGGGCGCTGCTGGACGCCAAGTGGGTGCACCCCAACCGCTCCGCCCGCGCCCACCTGCAGTGGCTCGCCCGGTCCAACCGGATCCCGGACAAGCGCGTGGACGAGGTGCTCGACCTGGTCGGCCTGACCCAGGTCGCCAAGCGCCGCGCGGGCGGCTTCTCGCTCGGCATGTCGCAGCGCCTCGGCATCGCGGGCGCGCTGCTGGGCGACCCGAAGGTCCTCATGTTCGACGAGCCGGTCAACGGCCTCGACCCCGAGGGCATCCTCTGGATCCGGCAGTTCATGCACCGGCTCGCCGACGAGGGCCGCACCGTGTTCGTGTCGAGCCACCTGCTGTCGGAGATGGCCCAGACCGCGCAGGACCTCATCGTGATCGGCCGGGGCCGGCTCATCGCCCAGACCAGCACCGAGCAGTTCATCAAGGACGCCACCGAGGACACTGTGCGGGTCCGCTCGCCGCACCTGGACCGGCTGCGCGAGCTGCTCGCCGGGCGCGCCCGGGTGACCGAGGCCGCGGCGCCCGACGGCGCGCTCGTCGTGCACGGGGTGGAACCGGCGTTCATCGGTGAGCTGGCCGCGTCGAACGGGATCACCCTGCACGAGCTGAGCCCTCAACTCGGTTCGCTGGAGGAGGCGTTCATGCAACTCACGAAGGAATCGGTGGAATACCACGCGGCCGACTGACCGCCGCTCCGCCGCGGCGGGCGGGAATCGAATACGCATTCGACCCCCGCCCGTCCCGGGTCACAACCGGCCCGTCCGCCAGAAGTCGTCGTCCGGCGGCGGGATCTCCATCACGACCGGGGCCGGCGCGCGGCGCGCGCGGGCCCGCCGGACCAGCAGCAGGACGACCACCGCCACCAGGAGCCCGAGCAGGACCAGGCCGCCGACCGCGAGCACGATCCGGGTGCGGTCCGCCTCGACCGGCGGCGGCGAGGGCAGTGCCCCCACCGACGTGGTGGCCGCGGTGGACGACGGGCGCGGGGGCGGCGCCAGCGGGTTGCGCTCCACCCGCGGCACGTCGGCGGTCAGCGCGGCGACCGCGTCGACCTGGCCGAACCCGGTCGCGTGGTCGCGGCCCGGCGCCAGCAGGTCGGTCGCGGTGGTGACGAGCCGGTTGACCACGTTGCCCGCGTCCAGGTCCGGGAAGCGGGACCGCACCAGCGCCGCCACGCCCGAGACCAGCGCCGTCGCCGCGCTCGTGCCGTCGACCTCGGCGTAGCCGGTGTCCACGACCGCGGCCGGCACGGCGGTGACGATCTTCCGGGCGGGCGCGGCCAGCACCGTCTCCGGGCCCGTGTTCGACTCCGGCCACGGCCCGTTGCCCGGCACCGTGCCGGAGACCGCGATGACGCCCTTGATGTTGGCCGGCGCGCCCACGTGCTCCTCGCCGTCGTTGCCCGTGCCGGCGACCACCACGGCGTCGTTGTCGAACGCGTAGTTGACCGCGCGCAGCAGGTCCGGCGTGAGCGTCGCGACCGAGGTCAGGGACAGGTTGATGACGTCGGCGCCCTGGTCGACCGCCCAGGTCACGCCCTCGGCGACGGACGCGGTGGTGAACTTGTCGCCGTCCGCGCCGACGGACACCGGCAGGATCATCGCGGCCGGGGCCACGCCGAGCGCGCCGCCGTCCACCGCCCGGCCGGCGATCAACGTCGCCATCGCGGTGCCGTGGCCGTCGTTGTCCTCCGTGCCGTCGGTCCCGCTCGCCGAGCCGAACCCCGCGCCGGGCAGCAGCGCGCCGGCGAGGTCCGGTCGGGTGTCGTCCACGCCCGAGTCGACGACCGCGACCACCACGCCGTCACCCCGGCTGGTGGCGTGCGCGGCGTGGACGCCCAGGGCGGCCAGGTGCCACTGCTGCTCCTCGATCGTCTGCGCGCGGGCGGTGCCCGGCAGGAACATCGCGATCAGGACCGCGGCGACCGCGGCTCTCCCCGTCACCCAATTCCCCCCTGTGTTCGGGATCACAAATATTCCAAGTCAATCATGTTTCACAGATCTGGATTCCGACAACCGGAGTAAGACGTTCGTTAAGACGTCGTGAACTCCGGCACAGCCCCATGACAAGCGCTTCTGAAACGGGTCAGATGGAAAGCGCGAATCGTGAGGTGGGCGCCTGCCCGCACGCGAATTCGGATACCCCCCGTCAAGGAACCCCCCGGAGGTGAACCCGTGACGGTGCTTGATCCGGACCTGAACGCCGACCACTCGGCCACCGGTTCGAAGGAGCCGCCCAGGAAGATCCTGCCCAGGCAACGCGACCACGCCCTTCGCGTCGAACCGATGTTGGCGTTGGAATGGTCGCACGCGATCGAACCCGCGGGAGGGGTCGGCCTCGCCGACTCACCCGCCCAGACCCGTCGGGCCTGGATCCACAAGGCCGACGAGCAACAGGTGCTCGCCCTGTTCCGCGCGGTGGGGCCCGAGGCTCCCGCGCCCTGGTGGCTCAGGGCGCTGGACCGGGGGAAGATCGCCTCGCGCGCGGACGCGTTCGCCCTGGAGGACGAGGTGACCGGGCTGCTGGGCAGCCGCCCGGGCTGGGTCTTCGTCCCGTGGGCGACCGAGGGCGAGGTCGGCTACTGGGAGTTCGTGCCGTCGGAGAGCGGCGTGTACGGGCCCGCGGAGCCGACCACGGTGCAGTTCACCGACCGGCACGCCGGGTTCGTGGACCTGCTCCCCGCGCACCGCGGCGCCGGCCTGCGCCAACCCATCGAGTTCACCCCCGCCGAGCTGCGCGAGCAGATCGAGGACCTGGAGAACATCGCCTAGCCCACCACCTAGGCTGTACGCCCGTGACGTCCAGCCACCAGCGACCGCCGCACCACCGTTCCGTCGTCAGCTACGTGCAACGCGGCGAACGGATGACCGTGGGTCAGCAGCGCGCATGGGACCGCCACTGGGAGCGCTTGGGCCAAGAGGTCAAGGCGCTCCCGGCCGGTCCCGTGCACTTCGCGGAGTGGTTCGGCCGCGAGGCCCCCGTGGTGCTGGAGATCGGTTCCGGGATGGGCGAGACCACCTCGCAGCTGGTGGCCGCCGCCCCCGACGTCAACTACGTGGCCGTCGAGGTCTACAAGCCCGGCCTGGCGCAGCTGCTGCTGCGCGCCGAGGCGCTCGACGTGACCAACCTGCGGGTCCTGCGCGGTGACGCGGTCGACCTGCTCTCCGGGCACGTCGAGCCGGACTCGCTGGCCGAGGTCCGCATCTACTTCCCGGACCCGTGGCCGAAGAAGAAGCACCACAAGCGGCGGCTCGTGCAACCGGAGTTCGTGCGGCTGGTCGCGACGCGCCTGCGCCCCGGCGGCACGCTGCACCTGGCGACCGACTGGGAGGAGTACGCCGAGCAGATGCTGCGCGTGTGCTCCGCCGAGCCCCTGCTCCGCAACCGGTACGACGGGTGGGCGCCGCGCCCGGACTGGCGGCCGGTGACCAAGTTCGAGCAGCGGGCGGTCGAGGAGGACCGGGTCAGCCACGACCTGATGTTCGAGCGGATCGACCTCACCTGACCGTGGCATAAAGTCGCGGCTCCGCGCGGACGACGCGGCGACTGCCAGTGGTTTCGTCACCGGATCGAGTGCAGTTTGTCGATCACCCGATGTGCCCCGTCTGGCAGTGACGAGTGACGCGGGTGCGCAACTACGGTTGCCGCCCGTGACCCTTGTCGACAACGGAACGATAACGTTCGACGTGGACGCGGCGGAGGGCTTCCTCCGCATGTTCCACATCGCCCACCCCGAGGCGGGACCGGTCGGGCCGCGCCTGGCGCGGGTCCGGGAGGAGATCGCCGACACCGGCGCCTACCGCCACACCACCGAGGAGCTGGCCTACGGCGCGCGGATCGCGCTGCGGGACTCCGGCTGGTGCACCAGCGGCGTGCCGTGGCGCCGGCTCAAGGTGCGCGACCTGCGCGGGTTCCGCAACGCGGCCGCGGTGGCGGCCGAGTGCGTCGAGCACCTGCGGCTCGCCACCAACGGCGGCGAGATCCGGCCGCTGGTCACGGTGTTCGCGCCGGACACCCCGACCGCGCCCGGCCCGTGCGTCTGGAACGAGCAGCTGGTCCGGTACGCGGGCTACGGCGACGGCTCCGGCGACCGCCGCTACCGCGAGTTCACCGAGGCCGTGCGCGGCATGGGCTGGCGCCCGCCCGCGCCGCCGGGCCGCTTCGACCTGCTGCCGCTGGTGGTGGAGACCGCGCACGAGGGCGTGAAGCTGTTCACCGTGCCGCCGGACGTGGTGCAGGAGGTGCGCCTCGAGCACCCGGACCTGCCGTGGTTCGGCGAGCTGGGCCTGCGCTGGCACGCGGTGCCCGTGATCACGAACATGCGGCTGGTCATCGGCGGCGTCACCTACCCCGCCGCGCCGTTCAACTCGTGGTTCGTCGGCTCCGAGATCGGCGCGCGGAGCCTGGCCGACGAGAACGCCTACGGCGCGGCCCGCCCCGTCGCCGAGGCCCTGGGCCTGGACACGTCCACCGAGCGCTCGCTGTGGCGCGACCGCGCCGTGGTGGAGCTGAACCGCGCCGTGCTGCACTCGTTCGACCGCGCCGCCGTCACCATCACCGACCACCACGCCGAATCGCTGCACCGGTTGTCGTGGCTGCGCTCGCGCCAACGCCACGCCGGCAACCGACCCGCGTTCCGACTCGATCCCGGGGCCGCCCGACGTGCCCGCGCGGGCGGCCCCGGCCGCTTTTCCCCCGGCCCCGGGGAAACGACGCAACCCCATTCGCCCGGACGGCTCGCCGAACTGCTCCGGCGGCGCGTCGAAGGCGTCGAACGCTGAACCGGAACCGCCCGATCAGCGCTGCGAATCCACCAGCACACCCGCCAACGCCATCAAAACCAGCACCAGCAGGCCCAGCACCGCGCCCGCCCACGTCGCGACCACTCCGAACATGGCGTTCCTCCTGTTCCCCGACTCGCCACTCCAGAGTCACCCGCGAATTCGTCATCCGACATCGGCCACTGGTGTGTTTCGGTAGGCGTTCGGGTCAGCCTGTCGGTTGACCTCCCACCCGACCGGGGTCGGACGCGCGCGCCGCACCGAGCACCTACGGTGAGGTCCCGTGGACAGCACTCACCTCGGCTGGCGGCCCCTGCTCCGCCGCCAGTGGCCGCTGGCCTGCGCCCTGCTCTTCCTCCTCGGCGGCGAGCTGCTCGATGAGGCCCGCTGGTGGCAGCTCCCCGGCTCGGCCGTCGTGTGCGCGCTGGCCGTGCTCGCGCCCAGGCGCCCGTTCGACGCCGCGCTGACCGCCGCCACGGCGGTGGCCGCGAGTTCGGTGGTGCTGCGGGTGGTGGACGTCGCGCCGGTGGTGCCGCTGGTCAGCGGCCTGGTGATCTCCGAGACGGCGGCCGTGATGGCGGTCGTCGCGGTGGTGGTGCGGCAGGCGCCGCTGGTGCGCGCCGCGGTGGCGGTGGTCGTGCTCGTCGTGGTGGCCGGGGTCTCGCAGGCCGTGCGCCCGGACTACTGGTCGCGGTACTGGCCGGGGACCTACGACGGGCCGGGTCCGTGGCAGCAGGCCCTCGGCGGGTCGGTGCTGCTGGCGCTGTCGGTCGGCACCGGGTTGTACTTCCGCGCCCGCGACCGGGAACGCGCGACCGCCGTGCGGGCGGAGGTCGCGGCGGCGCAGCACGCCGAGCGCATGGCGCTGGCGCGCGAGCTGCACGACGTGATCGCGCACTACGTGACCGGGATGGTGGTGCACGCGCAGGCGGCCCAGGCCGTGCCCGCGGCGGCGGGCGAGGCGCTGCCGGTCATCGTGCGCAGCGGCAACGAGGCGTTGGCCGAGATGCGCCGCCTGGTCGGCACGCTGCGCGGCGCCGAGGCGGACGCGCCGACCGCGTCCAGCGACCTGGCCGACGACGTCCGCGGCGTGGTCGAGCGGTCCGGTCAGCCCGTGCGGCTGCACGTCGACCTGCCCGCGCCCGTGCCGCCGTCGCTGGGCCGTTCCGTGCTCCGGCTGGTGCAGGAGTCGTTGACCAACGCGCGGAAGCACGCCGAGGGCGTGTCCTCGGTGGACGTGTCGGTGTCGGTGTCCGACGGCGTGGTGCACGTCGTGGTGGCCGACGACGGGCGGCAGCGGGCCGCGCCGGTCGGCGGGTCCGGCGGGTACGGGTTGGTGGGCATGCGCGAGCGGGTCGAGCTGCTCGGCGGCGAGTTCCACGCCGGCACCCGGGCCGGCGGCGGTTGGGAGGTGCGCGCCGCCCTGCCCGTGGTGCGGTGACGCGTCAGCCCGTGGTGGGCCGTGCCGCGGGCAGCTCCGCGGGCAGCGGGTAGGTGAAGGCCTGCGCCGGGTCCTCCAGCGCGAGGTGGCGGTCGGCCACGGGCCGCCGGGGGCGCGCGCCCCGGTCCTGGTCCGGGATGCTCGGCCGGTAGTCGCCGAGCCAGGTGGTGACGTCGCCGGAGAGCCGCGCGTTCTCCGCGTGCAGCTCGCGGACCTGGTGCTCCAGCTCGGCGATCCGCGCCTCCGCGTCGCGGTGCACCCGGACGATCGTCCACAGCATCTCGTACGCGCTCGACTCCGGGTCGCGCTCGTCGGCGTCGGGCGTCGCGTCGTCGGCCGCGGGGGTGTCCTCCGGGACGGGCAGGCCGTGCCCGCGGGCCCATTCCGGGCCGCCGATCATCGTGGTGGTGATGTCGTCCACCGACGGGTCGAGCCAGGCCGGGGCCGGTTCGCCGGTCTCCTCGCCGGTGACCAGGCCGTGCAGGTGGCGCGCCGTGGCCAGCACCTGCGCCGCGTGCTTCGGGTGCACGGCGTCGTGGACCAGGTCGGCGATCCGCTCCCACGGCGGCACGCTCTCGGTCCGGGCGTGCTGGCCGATCCACCGGTTCAGCTCGGCGCGCACCGCGCCGAGCGAGCGCCCGTGCGCCCAGTGCCCGGGTGTTCGGGCCGCCCGGCGCAGCACCCGCCGGTACGCGGTGCCCATCCGGCCGTGCTCGTCGACCAGGTGCACCAGCAGGAACAGGGCGAGCCAACGACGTTGCCGGGACAGGCCCGGATCGGAGAAATCCGCCTCGGAGCGCAGGACCGCCACCGCGGGCTGACCCTTGCCGCGCCGTTCGCCGGATTGACCACCACTTCCACCGTTACGAGCCACCAGTCACTCCTTCGCCGGATCAGCGGGACGACCACCTCTCCCAACGTTCCGGAGATTACGTCCGTTCGGCGGGTGAACACCGCCCGAAAAGGTCAAACCCACTGTTCGGGTTACCTCGCCAGGCGAGTGCCGCCACGTTGTGTGTAGCTCGAACGAGTGCGGCAGGATCGGGCCCATGTCGCTCCGCCTGCACGCCCCAGTGGTCCTGCCCTGCGATCCCACCTGCGCCGTCCTGCGCGACGCCGTGGTCGACGTGGTCGACGGCCGCGTGACGCACGTCGGCCCGGCGGCCGACGCGCCGGAGTTCACCGGCGAGGTCCGCCGGTTGAGCGGGATCCTGCTACCCGGTCTGGTGAACGCGCACGCGCACAGCCCGATGGTGCTCCTGCGCGGCATGGGCGGCGACCTGCCGCTGCTGCGCTGGCTGCGCGAGGCGATGTGGCCCGCCGAGGCGAAGATGAAGCCCGAGGACATCCGCGTCGGCATGCTGCTCGGCGCGGTGGAGATGCTGCGCAACGGCGTGACCACGAGCGCGGAGATGTACTTCCACGGCGAGCAGCTCGCGGACGCGGTGCTGGCGGCCGGGTCGCGGGTGCTGTTCGGCGCGGCGATCATGGACCTGCCCGGCATGCCGTGGCGGCCGATGACCGACGAGATCACCCGGTGGATCGACGCCGACGGGCTGCGGTTCGGGCCGGACGAGCGGGTCGAGCTGGGCTACGGGCCGCACTCGGCGTACATCCTGTCGCCGGAGGCGCTGGGCGAGGTCGCGGGCGAGGCGCGGGACCGGGGCGCGTTGGTGCAGGTGCACGTCGCCGAGTCGGCGGAGGAGGACCTGGAGCAGCGCGCGTCGCACGGGTCCGTGCCGAAGCTGCTGGAGCGGGCCGGTGTGCTGGGCGGTCGGGTGCTGTCCGCGCACTCCGTGCACCTGTCGCCCGAGGACGTGGCGATCTACGCCCGGCACGGCGTCGGTGTGGCGCACTGCCCCGGCTCGAACACCAAGCTGGCCTCCGGCATCGCGCCGCTGCGGTCCTACCTGGACGCGGGCGTGCGGGTCGGGTTGGGCACGGACGGCCCGGCGTCCAACGACGACCTGGACCTGTTCGAGGAGGCCCGGTTGGCGGCCCTGCTCGCGCGGGTGACCTCGGGCGACGCGACCGCGCTGCGGGCGGCGGACGCGCTGCTGCTGGCCACGCGCGGCGGTGCGGCGGCGTTGGGCCGGGACGACCTGGGCGCGCTGGAGCCCGGTCGGTGGGCCGACGTGGTGCACGTGGACGTGGACGACCCGGCGTTCGCCACCGGGTTGGACGCGCCGGACGAGCAGGTGCTGGCCAACCTGGTGTGGGCGTCGGGCACGCGGCGGGTCAAGGACGTGTGGGTGGCGGGCAGGCAGGTCGTGGCCGACGGCGAGACCACGAACGTGGACCGGCGTGAGGCCCAGGCCGGGGTCCGGGAGGCGGCGGCGCGGCTCCGGTAGCGCGCCGGCGTCACCCGTTGGGGTTCACCTTCACGGGACCGGTCGGGGCCTCGGGCGCACGACGACCTCGGTGACGTGGGCGTCGTCGTCGGCGTGCACGGCGGTGGCGACGGCGCGGGCGACGGAGTCCGCGGTCAGGTAGAGGTGCGGCTGGTAGTCGCCGCTCTCCTGGGCGCGGACGCCGCGCTGCATGTCCGTGTCGACGCGTCCGGGGTGGACGGACGTGACGCGCAGGTCCTCTTCCTCGGCGCGCAGGACGTCGGCGTAGGCGCGGAGGGCGAACTTGCTCGCGGCGTAGACGCCCCAGTCGGCGTTCGCGCGCAGGCCCGCGCCCGAGTTGATCAGCACCACGTGGCCGCGGGCGGCGCGCAGCAGCGGCAGGGTCAGGCGGGTCAGCTCGGCGACGGCGACGACGTTGAGGTCGAGCGTGCGGCGCCAGACGTCGGCGTCGGCTTCGGCGAGGGGGCCGAGTTCGGCGATGCCCGCGCTGTGCACGAGCACGTCCAGGCGGGTGAGGTCGGCCGCGGCGGCGGCCAGGGCGGTGGTGTCGGTCAGCTCCACCGGCCAGGGCCGGGCGGAGCCGAGCGACTCGGCGAGCCCGGCCAGCGCGGCCTCGTCCCGCCCGCCGAGCAGCAGGTCGTGCGTCGGCGCGAGGGCACGTGCGACGGCCGCGCCGATGCCGCGCGAGGCACCGGTGACCAGGGCGACGGGTCGACTCATACCCCGACCCTATCCCCGTGAGCCCTACCCCCACGCCGCGTGAGCCCAACCCCGGAGCCGCGAGAGTCCAACCTCCACGGCGCGTGAGTCCAACCTCCACGACCTGTGAGTTCAACGCTCAGGCACCTGCCGCTCGCCGTGAGCGTTGAACTCAGGGTCTCCGAACGTTGGACTCTCGCGCTCCGAACGTTGGACTCTCGCGTTCTGAAGGTTGGACTCACGAGGTGTGGAGGGCTCGGCGGTGGCGCGAGCCCTCCACCTCGGGTCAGCCGCAGATGCGGCCCTTGTCCTTCTTCCACACCGCGACGACGGACGGGCGCGGCTGGGAGGCGCCGCCGTCCGGCCAGTGCGACAGCGGGTTGGCGGCCGACGCGCCGTCGATCTCGCCGGGGTGCTGCACGGCCACGAGCACGAAGTCGTCCTCGATCACCGGGCCGCACGTCTCCGCGCCCCGCGGCACGGTGAGGAACTGCTTCACCCGACCGCGGTACGGCCCCTCGACCGGCACCGCGAAGAGGCCGTCGTTGGACTTCAGCGCGTTGCCGTCGGTGGAGATCCACAGGTTGCCCCGCGAGTCGAACGCCACGTTGTCCGGGCACGAGATCGGCGAGACCTGGGTCTTGTCGTAGCCGCCGAAGTACGTGTCGGGCGACGTCGGGTCGCCGCACACCAGCAGCAGCTTCCAGGAGAACGACGTGGCGGTGTTGTCGCCGCGGCGCTCCTCCAGCTCCAGCACGTGCCCGTGCCGGTTGTTCAGCCGCGGGTTGGGCTCGGTCGCGCCCTCCTTGCCCGCCTTGCCGCGGTCGGTGTTGTTGGTCAGCGCCGCGTACACCCGGCGGTTGCGCGGGTTCGGCTCGACGTCCTCCGGGCGGTCCATCTTGGTCGCGCCGACCTTGTCCGCCGCGAGCCGGGTGAAGATGTAGACCTCCTCGGCGGTGAAGCCGGGCACGAACGACCGGTTGCCGCTCGCCAGCGGGATCCACTCGCCCGAGCCGTCGAACTCGCCGTCGGCGGGCAGCGTGCCGGTGCCGTCGATCTCGGCGGCCGGGCTGTCGCCGGTGAAGCGCGCGACGTACAGCGTGCCCTTGTCGAGCAGCTTCTTGTTGTGCTCACGCGCGTGCTTGCTGTTGCCCGGCTTGACCTTCTCGTCGGACACGAACTTGTACATGTAGTCGAAGCGCTCGTCGTCGCCCATGTACGCGACCACGCGGCCGTCGCGGGCGACGATCACGTTCGCGCCCTCGTGCTTGAACCGGCCCAGCGCGGTGTGCTTGACCGGGGTCGAGTCCGGGTCGAGGGGGTCGATCTCGACGACCCAACCGAACCGGTTGACCTCGTTGGGCTCCTGCGCCACGTCGAAGCGCTTGTCGAACCGCTCCCACTTGCGGGTGGACGCCGCGCCGGACAGGCCGTAGCGGGACAGCCGCGCCTTCACCACCGGGTCGGTGACCGAGCCCGCGTTGGCGAAGTACTGGTTGAAGTTCTCCTCGCCGGACAGGATCGTGCCCCACGGCGTGACGCCGCCCGCGCAGTTGTTGAGCGTGCCGAGCACCCGCGTGCCGGTGCGGTCGGCGGAGGTCTTGAGCAGGTCCGAGCCCGCCGCCGGGCCGGTGACCTTGAACTCCGACGTCGCCGTGATGCGGCGGTTGTAGCGCCGGTCCTGCTTCGGCTGCAGCTTGCCGCTGCGCCGGTCGCGCTCCACCCGCACGACGGACAGGCCGTGCGCGGCCCACGCGATCTCGACCTGCTCGCGGGTGGGGTTGTCGGGGTTCCAGTCCTTGAACAGGAACTCCTCGGTCGTGTACTCGTGGTTGGCCACGAGCAGCCACTCGTCGTGGCCGCCGAGCGGCACCAGGCCGAGGAAGTCGCAGTTGTAGCCGAACTGCTTCGCCTGCGCCGCCGCGGTCTGCCGGTCGAAGTCGAACGCGGGCGCGCCGGGCACCACCGGGTCGCCCCAGCGCAGCACGACGCCCTGGTCGTAGCCCTCGGGCGCGACCAGGCGGTCCTCGGTGTTGGGCGCGACGGCGGCGAAGTTCAGGCCGTCCCGGCGACGGCCGCCGCCGAGGTCGACGTCGATCTCGACCGCGGGCTTGGCGGCGGCCGTGCCGGCACCGACGAGCCCGACACCCGCGCCCGCGACGGCGAGCACGGCGCCCGCCTTGAGCAGGCCGCGCCGACGCACGACCTCGCTGACGACGTCACCGAAGTAGGAGTTGGCGGACGTGTTGGGCGCCTCGTGCGCGCACGCGTCGCCACAGCGGTACTTGCAGGTGATCGCCGACCGCCCGAGGGGGTGGTTGGGCAGCAGGGGCAACAGGCGCCTGCCCCGATCGGTGGACGAGGACACGCGGACCTCCGGGATCGCTCAGTGGGAACCGGGCGACCGTAAGAGGGCAACTCCTCATCCAGCGGACTTCGAGGTGAACGAGAGGCGAACACCTCGACCGGCGCCGATCCGGCACGGCCTGGTCGCACCGCGGGTCGCCGACCCGTCGCGCACCGCGACCGAGGAGGTCATTCGCCGATGCGCCGCCCCTCCCGCCACACCGCGACGACCGAGGGCCGCGGCTGCGAGTCGCCGCCGTCGGGCCAGTGCGAGGCGGGGTTGTCCGCGCTCGCGCCGTCCACCTCGCCGGGGTGCTGCACGCACACCGTGACGACCCGCTCGCCGATCACCGGCCCGCACGTCTCCGCACCGCGCGGCACGGTGAGGAACGCCTTGAGGTGACCGCGCTCCGGCCCGGACACCGGCACCGCGTACAGGCCGTCGTTGTGCCCGCCGAGCGCGCCGGCCGAGTCGCTGGAGATCCACAGGTTGCCGTGCCGGTCGAACGCGACGTTGTCCGGGCTGGAGATCGGGGACACGCGGGTCTTGTCGTAGCCCGCGAAGTAGGTGTCCGGGGACGCCGGGTCGCCGCACACCAGCATGAGGTTCCAGGTGAACGCGAGCGCGAGGGGGTCGCCGCCGCGCTCGGTCAGCTCCAGCACCTGGCCGTGCTTGTTGTTCACCCGCGGGTTCGGCTCGGTGGGGCCTTCCTTGCCGGCCTTGCCGCGGTCGACGTTGTTGCTGAGCGCGCAGTAGACGACACCGGTGCGCGGGTGGGTCTGGATGTCCTCGGGGCGGTCCATCTTGGTGGCGCCGACCCGGTCGGCCGCGAGCCGGGTGAAGACGTAGACCTCCTCGGCGCTCATGCCCGGCACGAACGACCGGTCGCCGCTCGCCAGCGGGACCCACTCGCCGCGCCCGTCGAACTTCCCGTCGGCGGGCAGCGTGCCGGTGCCGTCGATCTCGGAGGCCGGGCTGTCGCCGGTGAAGCGGGCCACGTAGAGCGTGCCGTCGTCCAGCAGGGTCATGTTGTGCCGGCGGGCGGCCTTGCTGTCGCCCTTGCGGACCCGGCCGGTGGAGACGAACTTGTAGATGTACTCGAACCGCTCGTCGTCGCCGGAGTAGGCGACCACGCGGCCGTCGGCGGCGACGCGGACGTTGGCGCACTCGTGCTTGAAGCGGCCGAGCGCGGTGTGCTTGACCGGCGTGGAGCCCGGGTCGGTCGGGTCCAGCTCGATCACCCACCCGAACCGGTTGACCTCGTGGGGCTCGCGCGCCAGGTCGAAGCGGGGGTCGAACCGCTCCCACTTCCGGGTGGTCTCCGTGCCGGTGACGCCGTAGCGGGTGAGGCGCGGGTCGGCGAGCGCGTCGGCGTTGGCGAAGTACTGGTTGAAGTTCTCCTCGCCGGACAGGATCGTGCCCCACGGCGTGACGCCGCCCGCGCAGTTGTTGAGCGTGCCCAGGACGCGGGTGCCGGTCGGGTCGGCGGAGGTCTTGAGCAGGTCCGACCCCGCCGCCGGGCCGGTGACCCGGAACTCCGTGGTCGCGGTGACGCGGCGGTTGTAGGGGGAGAACCGGGGGGTCAGGCGGCCGTCGCGGGCCTGGTCGACCCGCACCACGGACAGGCCGTGCGCGGCCCACGCGATCTCGACCTGCTCGCGGGTGGGCCGGGACTCGTCGTAGCCGCGGAACATGAACGGCTCGCCGGTGTACTCGTGGTTGGTGACCAGGAGGTTCACCCGACCGGTGGGGTCGAGCGGCAGCAGCGCGGCGAAGTCGCAGTTGTAGCCGAACTGGCGGGCCTGCGCGGCGGCGGTCTGGTGGTCGAAGTCGAACTCCGGGGCGTCCGGGAACAGCGGGTCGCCCCAGCGGATCACCACTTCGTGCCGGTAGCCGTCGGGGACCACGACGGCGTCGAGCGCGTTCGGTGCGACGGGGTCGAAGTCCAGGCCGCGGGGAGCCGGTCCGGCCGCGGCCGCCGTGCCGGTGGTGGCGGTGGTGGCGGCGCCGCCCGCCAGCGCCGCGACGACCACGCCGGCCTTGAGGGCGGTGCGCCGGTCGACCAGGTCGCCGAAGTACGGGTTGCCCGAGGTGTTCGGCACGTCGTGGAAGCAGGCGTCACCGCAGCGGTAGCGGCAGGTGACGGCCGCGCGGCCGGCTGGGTGGTTGGCCAACAGGGGCAGGTGTCGCACCACGTCGCACGCCTCCTACGGTCGGTACGGGACCAACCGACCGTAGGCCGGCGTTCACCGGTTGTTAACCCACCGGCTCCTCGCCGACGAGGATCGCTTCGGTGGGCACGGTGCGGCTGGACGTCCGGCCGAGGGCCAGCAGGCCGGCCGCCAGGGCGCAGCAGGCGGCCGCGACCACGAACGGCTGGGCCAGGTGTCCGACGAACGTGGCGGCCAGCGCGCCGCCGAGCCAGCGCAGGAAGTTGTAGCCCGCGCTCGCCACCGGGCGCGGCGCCGGGCTGACGCTCATCGCGGCGCTGGTGAACAGCGTGTTGAGCAGGCCGGACACGACCCCGCTGACGATCACCGCGACCACCAGCAGCGGCTTGTTCGGCACGGCCATGACCAGCATCAGCGCCGCGAACGCGAGGACCGCGACGACGGTCGTGCGGCGGTCGCCGAAGCGGTCGGCCAGGCGGGGCGCGAGCCAGACGCTGGACACCGCGACGCACACCCCCCAGCCGAAGAAGATCAGCCCGATCTCCACCGCGCCCCAGCCGAGCACGAACGGCGACCAGGCGAGCACGGCGAAGAACGCGCCGGTGTAGAGGGCGGAGCCGACCGCGGTGCGCAGCAGACCGGGGTGGCGCAGCGCGCGCAGCGGGTCGAGGAGGCGGATCTCGTGCTGCGGCTTGTCGTTGGCGAGGAAGGCCGAGCAGAGGATGAAGGCGATGGCCATGAGCACCGCCGTGCCGATGAACGGCCCGCGCCAGGAGAAGCTGCCGAGCAGCGCGCCCAGCAGCGGTCCCACGGACAGGCCCAGGCCCAGCGCGGCCTCGTAGAGCAGGATCGCGCCCTTCTGGCCGCCGGTGGCCGCGCCGACGATGACCGACAGGGCGGTGGCGATGAAGAAGGCGTTGCCCAGGCCCCAGACGGCGCGCAGGCCGACGAGTTGGCCGATGCTGCCGGCGAGCGCGCAGAGGGCGGTGGCCAGCACGATCAGCGCCAGGCCGCCGACGAGCGTGCGCTTCGCGCCGAACCGGGCCGAGGCGACGCCGGTGAACAGCATGGCCACGACCTGGACGCCCAGGTAGGAGGAGAAGAGCAGCGTCACCTGCGACGGCGTGGCGTGCAGCCCTTCGGCGATCGACAGCAGGATGGGGTCGACGAGCCCGATGCCCATGAACGCGATCACCGCGGCGAACGCCGTGACCCACACCTGACGGGGTTGGTCGAGGAATTTCACTTCGCCATCCTAACCGATTTTGGTTAGCGTAGCTAAGTAAGTGCGCTCACACTACGGTCTGGGGTGTGGATGCGGTGGTGTTCGACCTCGACGGCGTGCTGGTGGACTCCGAGCGGATGTGGGACGAGGTGCGGCAGGCCTTCGCCGCCCGGCACGGCGGCAGGTGGCTGCCCGCCGCGACCCGGGCGATGCAGGGCATGAGCACACCCGAGTGGGCGACGTACCTGGTGACCGAGGTGGGCGTCCGCCTGACCCCGGCCGAGGCGGCGGCGGGCGTGATCGGCGAGATGGCCGAGCGCTACGCGGAGGGGCCGCCCGTACTGCCGGACGCGGTCGAGGTGGTGCGCGAGGTGGCGGCCCGGCGCCCGGTGGCCATCGCCAGCTCCTCGCCGCCGGTGCTGATCAAGTCGTTCCTCGCGGCCACCGACCTGACCGACGTCGTCCCGGTGGCGATCTCCAGCGAGCAGGCCGGCGCCGGCAAGCCCGCCCCCGACGTCTACCTCCTGGCCGCCTCGAAGCTCGGCGTCGACCCGGCCCGCAGCGCGGCGGTCGAGGACTCGACCAACGGCCTGCGCGCCGCCCTGGCCGCCGGCATGACCGTCTACGCCGTGCCGAACCCCCACTTCCCGCCGGACCCGGCCGTGCTGGCGCACGTCACGGTCCTGCCGCGGCTCGCCGACCTCCCCGCGGCGCTGGCCACCGCCTAACGTGCCCACCATGGAACGACGAGTCGCGGTGGTCACGGGTGCGGCGCGGGGGATCGGCGCCCGGGTGGCGCGGGTGTTGCGCGAGAACGGGTACGAGGTGGTCGGGTTCGACCTCGTGGAGACCGAGGGCGGGGTGGTGGGCGACGTGTCGTCGCCCGACGACGTGGCCCGGCTCGCCGAGCGGGTCGGGGAGAGGGTCGACGTGCTGGTCAACAACGCCGGCATCGCGACGATCGTGCCGTTCGAGGACACGTCGCTGGACCAGTGGCAGCGGGTCCTGGCGGTCAACCTGACCGGGCCGTTCCTGCTCACGCGGGCGCTCGGCCGGGCGATGCTCGCGCGCGGCCGGGGGTCGGTGGTCAACATCGCGTCCGTGGCCGGGTTGCGCGGGGTCGCGGACCGGGCCGCGTACAACACCACCAAGCACGGGCTGATCGGGATGACGCGCACGCTCGCCGTGGAGTGGGGCGGGCGCGGGGTCCGGGTGAACGCGGTGTGCCCCGGTTGGGTGAAGACCGAGATGGACGTCGAGTCGCAGGCCGGCGGGCACTACGACGACGAGGACATCACCGACCACGTGCCCATGGGCCGGTTCGCCACCCCCGACGACATCGCGCAGGCCGTCGCCTTCCTGGCCGACCCGGCCCGCAGCGGCTTCGTCAACGGCGTCGCCCTGCCGGTGGACGGCGGGTGGACGGCCGACGGGTCGTGGCGGTCGCTGCGGCTCTCGAAGCGCTGAACCCCCTGCGCCCGGCCGGGCGCAGGGGGTTCGCCCCGCTCGCTCAGCGCTCCACGTCGCCGCGGATGAACGCCTCGACCGCCTCGTGCGCCTCGGAGTCCGAGTACTGCACCGGCGGGGACTTCATGAAGTACGACGACGCCGACAGGATCGGGCCGCCGATCCCCCGGTCGAGGGCGATCTTCGCGGCGCGCACCGCGTCGATGATGATGCCCGCCGAGTTCGGCGAGTCCCACACCTCGAGCTTGTACTCCAGGTTCAGCGGCACGTCGCCGAACGCCCGGCCCTCCAGCCGCACGTACGCCCACTTGCGGTCGTCCAGCCACGCCACGTAGTCGGACGGGCCGATGTGGACGTTGCGCTTGCCCAGGTCGCGGTCGACCTGCGAGGTCACCGCCTGGGTCTTGGAGACCTTCTTGGACTCCAGCCGCTCCAGCTCCTTCATGTTCAGGAAGTCCATGTTCCCGCCCACGTTGAGCTGCATCGTGCGGTCGAGCTGCACGCCGCGGTCCTCGAACAGCTTGGCCAGCACGCGGTGCGTGATGGTCGCGCCGACCTGGGACTTGATGTCGTCGCCGACGATCGGCACGCCGGCCGCGCGGAACTTCTCCGCCCACTCCGGGTCGGAGGCGATGAACACCGGCAGGGCGTTGACGAACGCCACCCCGGCGTCGATCGCGGCCTGCGCGTAGAAGCGGTCCGCCTCCTCCGAGCCGACCGGCAGGTACGACACCAGCACGTCGGCCTCGGCGTCGCGCAGCGCCTGCGCCACGTCCACCGGTTGCTCGTCGGACTCCTCGATGGTCTCCCGGTAGAACCGGCCGAGGCCGTCGAGCGTGTGCCCGCGCTGCACGGTGACGCCGAGCGGCGGCACGTCGGCGATCTTGATCGTGTTGTTCTCGCTCGCCCCGATGGCCTCGGACAGGTCGGTGCCGACCTTCTTGGCGTCCACGTCGAACGCGGCGACGAACTCGATGTCGCCCACGTGGTACTCACCGAACCGCACGTGCATCAGACCGGGCACGCGCGTGCCCGGGTCCGCGTCGCGGTAGTAGTGGACGCCCTGCACCAGCGACGCCGCGCAGTTGCCGACCCCGACGATGGCCACTCGAACAGTGCGGCGGTTGTCGCCCATGCCGAGTCCTCCTTAGTTCTTCCGTGCTGTATTCGGGGGGTTAGTGGTCCCGCTCGCGCTGTTCGGCCTGCTCGTGGGCGATCAGCTCGTTCAACCACCGCACCTCGCGCTCGGTGCTCTCCAGCCCGAGCCGGTGCAGCTCCCGGGTGTACCGGTCGATGCGCTCGCTGGTAGCCGATAACGAGGTGCGCAGACCTTCGCGGCGCTCCTCGACGCGGCGCCTGCGTCCTTCGAGGATGCGCATCCTGATCTCTGCCGGGGTCCGGGAGAAGAACGCCAGGTGGACGCCGAACGAGTCGTCGTCCCATGTCTGGGGACCGGCGTTGGCCAGTAGTTCGGCGAACCTCTCCTTGCCCTCGGCGGTGAGCTTGTACACCTTGCGCGCCCGGCGGCCCCAGCGGGCCGAGTCGTCCTCGGGCACTTCCTCGACGATGAGGCCGCTGCGTTGCAGCTTGCGCAACGTGGGGTACAGCGTCCCGTAGGAGAACGCGCGGAACGCCCCCAGCAGCTCGTGCAAGCGTTTGCGCAGCTCGTAGCCGTGCATGGGCGCTTCGTGCAGCAGGCCGAGCACCGCGAACTCCAGCACGGGGCACCTCCGCTCCAGTGAGCGCCGATGGGTGTCGTCAGTATATCGGTGCGATACATCCGCGCATGCCGATGCGGTGTCGTGTGGCACACAGCCACCCCTGCCTTCGGGCCACTGCCCTGAACGGCCCATCGAGGAGCTTGGGGCGGCACGTACTCTGGTCGTCGTGTCGACCCAACGCCAGGTCGTGGACTACGCCTTGCAGCGCCGTGCGCTGCTGGCGGAGGTCTACGCGGGCCGAGTGGGCACGATGGAGGTCTGCGACGCGAGCCCGTACCTGCTGCGAGCTGCGAAGTTCCACGGCCGGCCGAGCGACGTGACGTGCCCGGTGTGCCGCAAGGAGCCGCTCACCCTCGTGTCCTGGGTCTACGGCGACGAGCTCAAGCACGCGGCCGGGTCCGCGCGCACCGTCGATGAGCTGGCCCGCATGGCGACCCTCTACGAGGAGTTCACCGTGTACGTGGTCGAGGTTTGCCGCACATGTAGTTGGAACCACCTGGTGCAGTCATACGTCCTGGGAACGCGTGGCCTGAACTCTGGCAAGCCGCGCAGGAGGACCGCGGCGGAGTGACACTGCTCCGGCCACGGGCGCCGCTCCGGCGAGGAGCAGCGGCGTACGACCACCGAACCGCGTGCACCCGCACGCCGGTCTGGGAGGCCATTTCGTGAACGACCAGCATGACGACAGGCATCGTGGCGCGGAGCCGCAATGGCCGACCGGGGAGGACCCGGACGGCGGCGGCCACCCACCGCGCCACGGCGTCGGGGATCAGCCGGAGCGTCCGAACACCCCGCCAGGTGGTTTCGCGCGCGCTCCGATGGACGGCCCCGGCCCGCGACAGGGCACCCCGCCCGGGGGGTTCGCCCGACCGGGCACCCCACCCGGCGGCATCCCCCGGGGCGGCCCGCCCCCGCGCCGGATGGTCGGGCCCAACGGCCCGGTGGGACCCGGCGGCCCGGTGGGCCAAGGCGGTCCCGGCGGTCCCGTGCCGGGTGGCCGGCCCGGCGGCCCGCCGACCGGTCCCGGCGGACGACCCGGCGTGCCCGACGGCCCGGCGGCCGCCGGCAGCGTGCCCGGCGGACCGCCCCAGCGGCCGAACACCCCTCCCGGCGGCCTGCGCCGACCCGGCGGTCCCGGCGGCCCGGTGCCGCCCGGCGGCCGGCCGCCCGTGGGCGGACCCGGTGGTCCGCGCCGACCCGGGGGACCCGGCGGCCAGCCGCCCCGGCGCCCCGGCGAGGAACCGACGGACCTGTTGCCGCCGGTCTACCAGACCACGCCGCGCGAGCCCGAGCTGCTGACCCACCGCGAGGACGAGGTCGAGCTGGAGCCGTTCTACGACGACGAGTACGACGAGGAGCTGACCGAGGAGGAGGCCCGCGCCGTGCGCCGCAAGAAGCTCTGGCGCCGCGTGCGCCGCACCGCCTACGTGGCCTTCGGGCTGATGCTGCTGGCCCCCGTCGTCGCGTTCGCCATCGCGTACCAGGTCGTCGAGGTGCCGAACCCGGAGGCCGTCGCGGCCGACCAGAACAAGGCGATCACCATCCTCTACGCCGACGGCACGGAGATGGCCAAGATCGCCCCGGACGGCGCGAACCGCACCCTGGTCAAGGCCGAGGACATCCCGGACACGATCAAGCACGCGATCATGGCCGCCGAGGACCCGACGTTCGAGACGAACCCGGGTTTCGACCTGCGGTCCATCGCCCGCGCGGCGTGGTACCAGGTGACCGACCGCGAGTCCGGCGGCTCCGGCCTGACCCAGCAGTACGTGAAGAAGGCCACGGACAAGGACCAGGAGACGATCAGCCGCAAGTTCAACGAGATGGTCATCGCGTACAAGATGTCCCAGCAGCAGGACAAGGACGCGATCATGACCGCCTACCTGAACACGATCTACTTCGGGCGGTCCGCCTACGGCATCAAGACCGCGGTCAAGGAGTACTTCGGCCTGGACGACCTGAACCAGGTCACCTACTCCCAGGCCGCGCTGCTCGCGGGCATGATCCAGAACCCCGGCAAGTCGGAGAACCCGACCTACCGGGAGGACCGCTGGAACTACGTGATGAACCAGCTGCTCAACTTCGGCTGGATCGACCAGCAGTACCGGACGACGGAGCCGGTCGCGGTGCCGATCGACATCACCGAGAAGTCGGGCCTGAGCGGTCCGCGCCTGCACATCCGCGAGCAGGTCCTGCAGGAGATGGAGTCGGAGAAGGTCAACTGGGGCCAGGAGAAGTCCCAGCAGCTCGGCGTGACCGTCCACACCACGATCGACCCGCCGAAGCAGCAGGCGGCCGAGGACGCGGTGCGCGAGATCATGGGCCCGCAGCCCAAGGAGCTGCGGTCCTCGCTCAGCGCGATCGACCCGCAGACCGGCGCGGTGCTGGCGTACTACGCGGGCGAGGACGGCACGGGCCTGGACTACGCCCGCAACACGCTCCAGGAGGCCGGCTCGTCGTTCAAGCCGTTCGACCTGGTGGCGGCGCTGAAGGCGGGCAAGGGCCTCGGCTCGACCTACGACGGCCGCTCGCCGAAGAAGTTCGACCTCGGCGGCACCAGCATCACGATCCGCAACGCCTCCGACCCGTCGAACTCGTGCGGTGAGAAGTGCCCCATCCGCGAGGCGATGCGGATGTCGCTCAACACCGTGTTCTACGAGATGGTGATCGAGATCGGCACCCAGCCGGTCGCCGACGCCGCCCACGCGGCGGGCATCCCGAAGTCGGTCGAGGTGCAGGGCACGAAGAAGGACCTGCTGGTCAACGAGAACGGCGGCGCGCCGAACGTCGGTATCGCCATCGGCGGCGGCGAGGCGCAGGTCCGGCCGTTCGACATGGCCTCGGCCTACGCCACGTTCGCGGCCCGGGGCATCTACCACGAGCCGTTCTTCATCTCGAAGATCACCAACTCCGAGGGCAAGGCGGTCTACCAGCACGTCGACGTGTCGCGGCAGGCGTTCGACCCGGACCCGCAGATGAACCAGGACATCGCCGACAACGTCACCGAGTCGCTCAAGCCGGTGCTGACCTACTCGAAGATCCCGTGCGCGGGTCGCGAGTGCGCGGGCAAGACCGGCACCCACGAGCTGCCCGACGACGCCAGCCAGAACTCGAAGGCGTGGATGGTCGGCTACACGCCGTCGCTGTCCGCGTCGGTGTGGGTGGGTCGCGACGAGGGCAACGTGGCGTTGAAGGACGCCAAGGGCAACCCCGTCTTCGGTGGTGGCCTGCCGGGTCAGATCTGGAAGAAGTTCATGGACAAAGCCCTGGAGGGCACTCCGCCGGAGCCGTTCCCGAAGGCCCGGAAGCTGTACCAGTTCGACAACCCCAAGCCGACGACCACCGCGCCGCCCACCACGACCACCCCCAAGGAAGACGAGAACCGCGACAACCCGCCGACGACCACCGAGCCGACGCGGCAGTCGACCACGACGACGACCCCGACCCGGCCGACCCGGCCGTGCGGCATCGTCGGCTGCCCGACCGGCACGACCACGTCGGACGAGAACGAGCCGCCCAACCCGATCGGCAACGGCGCGCCACCGACGGGGTGAGCGCCCCGCACGTGGTGGAGGAGGCCCGATCCGGCAGCACGCCGGGTCGGGCCTCCTCGCGTCGCGGAACCGAACCCGGGGGCCGTGCCGCGGGCGGACCTCACATCCCCTGTTGACCGGTGCCCGTAGCATCCGTCCCCGTGGCCAGCCCCTCGGAGCCCTCGCGGGCGAACGCCGACGACACCGACTCGCTCACCCCGGCGGAGCGGGTCAACCCGACCTGGACCGAACCGCTGGCGCGGGCGGCGAGCAAGCCGCTGGGCGGACCGGTCGGCCGGCACGCGTCGGTCGGGCGGCACTGGTTCTGGACGCCGCTGCGCGTCGTGCTGCTGTTCGCGGTCGTGACCCTCGCGCTGGCGTGGTTCCAGAAGTCGCCGTGCATCCAGCAGTACGTGGACGACAACGGCGTGGTGCAGCTCGACTGGCGGGGCAGCAAGCAGTTCACCGCGATGTGCTACTCCGACACCGTGCCGCTCTACACGGCGGAGCGGTTGGACAAGCCGGACACGTTCCCCTACAAGACCTCCTGGGTGGACGACGAGGGCAAGCCGACGGCGCACGTGCGGTACATGGAGTACCCGGTGCTGACGGGCATGTTCCAGCTGCTCAACGCCCGCATGGCGCAGGGCTGGACGGTGATCGCGTCGTCCGGGTGGCTGCCGAACCCGATGACCGTCATCGTCTACTTCAACATCACCGCCCTGTGGCTGGCGCTGGCCTGGCTGGTGACCGCGTACGCGGTGGCGCAGCTGGCCAGGCGGCGACCCTACGACGCCGTGCTGGTGGCGGTGTCGCCGCTGGTGATCGTGCACGCGTTCACCAACTTCGACACGCTCGCCACGGCGTTCGCGACCGCGGGCATGCTGGCGTGGGCGCGCAAGAAACCGCTGCTGGCCGGCGTGCTGCTCGGGCTGGGCGGCGCGGCCAAGCTCTACCCGTTGTTCCTGCTCGGGCCGTTGCTGCTGCTGTGCTGGCGGTCCGGCAAGCTGCGGGCCGGGTTCACCACGCTGGGCGCGACCCTGGTGACGTGGGCGGCGGTGAACGCGCCGATCGCGTTGCTGTACCCCGCCGGGTGGCGCGAGTTCTTCCGGCTCAACACCGAGCGCGGCGTGGACCCGGACTCGCTCTACAACGTGATCGCGCAGTGGACCGGGTGGCAGGGCTTCGACCCGGGGTTGGCGCACGGCCAGGCGCCCGAGGTGCTGAACACGGTCAGCGCGGCGCTGTTCCTGGTGTGCTGCGCGGCCATCGGGTTCGTGACCATGACCGCGCCGCGCCGGCCGCGGTTCGCGCAGCTCGCGTTCCTGGTGGTGGCCGCGTTCCTGCTCACCAACAAGGTGTGGAGCCCGCAGTACTCGCTGTGGCTCGTGCCGCTCGCGGTGCTCGCGCTGCCGCGGTGGAAGCTGCTGCTGGCGTGGATGACGGTGGACGCGCTGGTCTGGGTGCCGCGGATGTTCTTCTACCTGGGCGAGGACAACAAGGGGCTGCCGATCGACTGGTTCCTCGGCGCGGTGGTGGCGCGGGACGTCGCGGTGGTCGTGCTGTGCGCGTTCATCGTGCGCGAGATCTACCGGCCGGACCTGGACAAGGTCCGGCAGGCGGGCGACGACGACCCGTGCGGCGGTGTCGTGGACGGCGCGCCGGACCGGTTCGCGCTGCGGTTCGGCCGGCGTGGGCAGGAGCCCGCGCCGGTCGGCGCGGGCGTGGGTTCGGGCTCGGGCGGCTGAGCCGGCCGGGCTAGCCGGCGGGCGCGGGAGCCGGTCGACGACGGGTGGGCTTGAGGTCGGAGAACGTGACCTCCGACCTCAGGAACACCACGAACAAGGCCACCAGCAGCGCCGCCCGGCCCCACACGCCGATCACCACGGCCTGCGCCGAGAACCCGTCGTAGATGCCCGACGGCTCGCCGAACTCGATCGCGTAGTACCAGCGGAAGATGCCGACGCCCATCGCCAGGTCGGCCAGGAAGTACGCCGCCACCCAGCCCCAGTTGACCCGCAGCAGCACGAACATCGGCACCAGCCACAGCGTGTACTGCGGCGAGTGCACCTTGTGCAGCAGCAGGAACCCGCACAGCATGGCCGCCGACACGGGCACCCACGGGTAGCTGCCCTCGCGCCGGTAGCGCCGCCACCCGAGCCAGCACGCCAGCGCGAACGACAGCAGGATGCCGACCGGCGACAGCACGCCGACCAGCGACTGCATGACCCCGTCGGCCATGAACGGGCGCATCGCCCAGAACCAGATCGAGTTCGTGGTGATGTCCACCCGCCGCAGGCCCTGGAACGCGAACGACGCCTTCCAGCCCTCCAGCCCGGCCACCATGAACGGCAGGTTGATCAGCACCACCGTGTTCACCGCCGCCAGGGCCACCTTCACCGCGCCCACGACGTCGTAGCGCGACCCCTCCGGCAGCTCCCGGCCGCCCGGACCGCCGGTCAGCACGTACAGGCACAGCGGCAGCACGAAGATCGCCGGGTAGATCTTGAACGCGAACCCGATGCCCAGCAGCACGGACGCGACCACCGCGCGGCGCAGCAGCGGCTGCTCCCGCCGCCCCCAGCCGCGGTGCACCACGTACACCGCCGCCACCGCGCAGAACACGACCGGCAGGTCCCAGTTGTGGAACGCGTACAGCACCATCGGCGGGCCGATCGCCCAGACCAGCGCCCGCCAGCGGCTCAGCTTGCCCAGCAACCAGCCCGTGGCCAGCCCGAACGGCGCCATCAGCAGGGCCGAGAACAGCAGGAACGCCGCGTCGGTGTGCGCGAAGATCGCGCCCGCCCAGATCAGCAGGCCGGTCAGCACCGGGTACTCGACCACGCCGCCGATCAGCACGCCCTGGCTGTCGATGCTGCCGTGCACGTACGGGAACACGTGCCGGTCCACGTCCCGGCCGATCCACAGGTGCTGGATGTCGGAGTAGCAGACGTCGGCCTTGTTGCGCTCCTCGTAGTCGGGCGCGCTGCGGCCCCACTGGTCGAACTCGGGACCGGTGCACCGGTCCTTGTTGAGGAAGCCGGCGAACATCGTCAGCCCGCACAGGAGGACGACCGCGGCGAGCGCGACCCGGCCGAACCGCGGCAACCGCCGACCGGCGCCCGCGCCGTCCGGCACGGCCACCACCTCCCGTGTCACGCTCATCGGCCCAGGTGCTCGCGGAGGAACGCGATGTCCTCCGCTTGCCCTTCGTCCGGTGTCTCGACGAGCACCGGCGAGCCGGCCGCGGCGGCCACCGCGACCAGTTGCTCCGGGTCGATCGTGCCGGACGCGATGTTGGCGTGCCGGTCGCGCGCGGAGCCGAACTCGTCGCGCGAGCTGTTCAGGTGGACCAGGTCGATGCGCCCGGTGATGGCCTTGACCCGGTCCACGATGCCGACCAGGTCCTCGCCGGAGGCGAAGGCGTGGCACGTGTCCAGGCAGAACCCGGCGCCGAACTCGCCGACGGCGTCCCACAACCTGCCGAGCATGTCGAACGTCCGCGCCATGGCGTTCTCGCCGCCCGCGGTGTTCTCGATCAGGATCGGGACCGCGAAGCCGCCGCTCTCGGCCTGCCGCTCGAACATCTTCCGCCAGTTCGCGATGCCCTCGCCCGGGTCCTCGCCCTTGGTGACGTGGCCGCCGTGCACGATCAGGCCCTTGGCGCCGACCTTCGCCGCCGCCTCGGCGTGCTGGAGCACGATCTTGCGGGACGGGATCCGGATCCGGTTGTTGAGCGACGCGACGTTCGCCAGGTACGGCGCGTGGACGAAGACGTCCAGGTCGGAGGCCAGCAACCCGTCGGTCTGGGGGTGCGGCTGCGGAGCCTTCCACCCCTGCGGGTCGGCCAGGAAGAACTGGACCACGTCGGCACCGCGTTCGACGGCGGCGCCGAGCGGGTCGTCGTCGCGGACGTGGGCCCCGATGCGCATGACTGTGCAGGGTAGTCGGGCCCTGCAACGCCCCGGCGACCACCGCCGATAGGAATTTCGTCAGCGAGGGATGGCCCGCGTCACCATCAGCGCCTACGCTCGTTACTTGTAAGTAGGAAACGAAGAACGCGGGCAGCACGCCAGGAGGCCAGACATGCGGATCCGGCTCACGCGACCGGCGCGCGCGGCGGCTGTCGTGCTCGCGGTCGGCCTGGCCGGCGCCGCGGCGGGTTCCGGGTCGGCCGCGGCCGCCGAACCGGTCGTCGTGGGCAGCTGCGCGACGACCGTCCAGGGCGCGCCCGGCACGCCGGTGTCGCTCAGCCCGGCCGCGGTGCTCGACCCGGTCGTGCAGCTCATCCGGGCCGTCCCGCTGCTGGGGCCGCCGCTCGCCGAGCCGTTCGCCCGGACGTTCTCGGCCCTGCCGCCCATCCCCGTGGGCGCGATCCCCACCGGCACGGGTGTCATCACCGGCGGCGAGATCGCGAACAAGGTCAACGCCGAGCTGGCCGGGCTGCCGCTGCTCGGGCCGATCATCGTCACCCTCTCGAACGGCGTGCGCACCGAGCTGACCAGGCTGTGCGGCATCACCGTGCAGGGCGTCAACACCGTCGCCGCACCCGTCCAGGACGGCTCCAAGGCGCTGGCCGACCTCTCCGGGCAGGCCACCGGGCAGCTGCCCGGCCTGCCCGGCGTGCCGGGCGGCAAGCCCGCGCCCACCCAGCCCCCGCAGACCGGCCGGCCGGGCGCGAACCCCGGCACCCCGTCACCCGGCGGCACCCCGCCCGCCCAGTCCCCGGTGACCGGCCCGGTCGGCGGCGTCGGCGGGCTCGACGTGCCGCTGTACGGCACGAACCCGTGGGGCGGCAACTTCGGCCGCGTGCCGCTCTTCAGCTACGGCGCCCTGCCGTTCGCCGTCCCCGGCCAGTACGCGCCGTCACCGGGCGTGCGCTACGGCGGCGGCGTCAGCGGCTACCGCCCGGGCTACGGCGTGCCCGGCGACCCCGACGCCGACAGCGTGCACACCGCCGGTCGCGCCCAGGCGCTGCCCGGCGTCGGCCGGATGGGCGGCGGCGTGGCGGCTCCCGTGCTGTTGGCCGTGCTGCTGCTGGCGTGCGTGACGGGCGCGCTGGTGCGCACCTGGGTGCTGCGCCGGGCCACCGCCTGAGAGCACTCCCCGGACCACCAGCTCAAAGGCGCCGGCCACCGTTTGTTACCCTTCACGGGTTGCTGACGCGACGACCCTCCTGCCACGGAACGTCCGTGGCCGCCGAGTCCACAGGAGGTGAGTGGTCTTCATGCGTCATTACGAAGTGATGGTCATCCTCGACCCCAGTCTCGACGAGCGCACGATCGCGCCGTCCCTTGACACGTTCCTCAACGTCATCCGCACCACGGGTGGCAACGTGGAGAAGGTCGAAGTGTGGGGCAAGCGCCGCCTGAGCTTCGAGATCAAGAAGAACTCCGAGGGCATCTACGCCGTCCTCGACCTGATCTCGACCCCGGACGCGGTGAAGGAGCTGGACCGCCAGCTCGGCCTGCAGGAGACGGTGCTCCGGACGAAGGTCATCCGCCGCGAGCCCGCCAAGGCCGCCAAGGCCGCCAAGGCCACCGCCAAGGTCTAGGAGCGCCCCGAACATGGCAGGCGAGACGACGATCACGGTGGTCGGCAACCTGACCGCCGATCCGGAACTCCGGTTCACCCAGTCCGGCGCCGCGGTGGCGAGCTTCACCGTGGCCTCCACCCCCCGCACGTTCGACAAGGCGAGCGGTGAGTGGCGCGACGGTGAGGCGCTGTTCCTGCGGTGCAACGTGTGGCGGCAGGTCGCGGAGAACGTGGCCGAGTCGCTCACCCGCGGCTCGCGCGTGCTCGTGACCGGGCGGCTGCGCCAGCGCTCCTTCGAGACGAAGGAAGGCGAGAAGCGCACCGTCATCGAGCTCGAGGTCGACGAGATCGGCCCCTCGCTGCGCTACGCGACCGCCAAGGTCAACAAGGTGAGCCGGGGTGACGGCGGCGGCGGCTTCGGCGGCGGCGGCCAGTCCCGCGGCGGCGGCGCGCCCGCCGACGACCCGTGGGGCTCCGCGCCCCCGGCCGGCTCCGGTGGCTTCGCCGACGAGCCGCCCTTCTAGACCGGCACCGGTCCACCTCACACTTCACTGCGTAAGACCAGGAGTTCACACATGGCCAAGCCGCCTGTGCGCAAGCCCAAGAAGAAGGTCTGCGCGTTCTGCAAGGACAAGAACGCCAACCTGATCGACTACAAGGACACCACCCTGCTCCGGAAGTACATCTCGGACCGGGGCAAGATCCGCGCCCGCCGGGTCACCGGCAACTGCTCCCAGCACCAGCGCGACGTCGCGGTCGCCGTCAAGAACGCCCGCGAGATGGCGCTGCTGCCCTACACCTCGACGGCTCGCTGAGAAAGGGGACGGCATCGTGAAGCTCATCCTCACCGCTGACGTGACCGGCCTCGGCGGCCCCGGCGACATCGTCGAGGTCAAGGACGGCTACGGCCGCAACTACCTGCTGCCCCGCGGCCTGGCGATCGTCGCCACCAAGGGCGCGGCCAAGCAGGTCGAGGTCATCCGCCGGGCGCAGGAGACCCGCCGGGTCCGCGACCTGGACCACGCCAAGGAGATCAAGGCCTCCCTGGAGGGCCTCGGCTCCGTGACGCTCAAGGCCAAGGCCGCGGCGGGCTCGAAGAAGCTGTTCGGCTCCGTCACCTCGGCCGACGTCGTGTCGGCCGTGCGCGCGGCCGGCGGCCCCACGCTGGACAAGCGGGCCGTCGAGATCGCGGGTCACATCAAGACCCTCGGCAAGCACTCGGTGAACGTCCGGCTGCACCCGGAGGTCACCGTGTCGCTGTCCGTCGAGGTCGCGAACGTCGGCTGAGCGGGCCGCGAAGCGCCGTTCGACCAGGTGTTCTGGTCGGGCGGCGCTTTCGCTTGTCCGGCTGTGGACAACTGATGTGACACGTCGGGCGCGACACGCCGTGCCGGCGGTTACACGCGACACGCCGAGGGTGTGACGAAGGACTTTTCCACACAGTTATCCACAGGCACTGAGCAGGCAAAACTTTTGTCTGGGGCCGAGTTGTACCCAGGTTGTCCACAGCTTTCCCCAGGGCTGTGGTCAGCTCGGCGCAGCCATCCCCAGGCTGTCCACCGAGTTGTCCACAGGATCGTTTGCCTACGCCATCCAGGTGGCTCTAGCGTCGCTGGATCGCGGGCGTGGCGCGCCGGGATTGTCGGTGCCACGGGGTAGAACATCCGCACGGAGCAGATTGGGGTGAGCTCACGGTGGCGCTGGTGGACGACCGGGGCATGGCAGAGCCCGGCTTCGAACGGCAGCCGCCGCAGGACCTCGCCGCCGAGCAGTCGGTGCTGGGCGGCATGCTGCTGAGCAAGGACGCGATCGCCGACGTGGTCGAGGTCCTCGCGCCCAACGACTTCTACCGGCCGGCGCACCAGGCCGTGTACGACTGCATCCTCGACCTCTACGGCCGGGGCGAGCCGGCCGACCCGATCACCGTGTCCGCCGAGCTGGAGCGGCGGGGCGAGCTGCTGCGCGTGGGCGGCGCGCCGTACCTGCACACGCTGATCGCGACCGTGCCGACGGCCGCCAACGCCTCCTACTACGCCGAGATCGTGGCCGAGAAGGCCGTGCTGCGGCGGCTGGTCGAGGCGGGCACCAGGATCGTCCAGCTCGGCTACAACGGGGCCGAGGGCGCGGACGTGGACGAGGTGGTGGACCGGGCGCAGGCGGCGATCTACGAGGTCACCGAGCGCCGCACCACCGAGGACTACGTGGTGCTGGAGGAGCTGCTCCAGCCGACCATGGACGAGATCGACGCGATCGCCTCGCGCGGCGGCTCGTCGCTCGGCATCCCGACCGGCTTCGCGGACCTGGACGAGCTGACCAACGGCCTGCACCCCGGCCAGATGATCATCGTCGCGGCCCGGCCGGGTGTCGGCAAGGCGCTCGCGCTCGACACGCCGCTCGCCACGCCCACCGGGTGGACGACCATGGGCGAGGTGGCCGTCGGAGACCGGTTGATCGGCGCGGACGGGCGACCGACCACCGTGGTGGCCGCGACCGATGTGATGCACGGCAGGCCCTGCTACGAGGTCGAGTTCTCGGACGGTTCCGTGCTCGTGGCCGATGCCGAGCACCAGTGGCTGACCGAGACGCGCGCATCACGTCGCTCGGCGCAGGAGGCCACGACCCGGTTCGGGCGCCGGCACGTCGTGCCGGGCGGCATCCGCACCACCGCGGAGATCGCGGCGACCCTCCGGTGCGGGACGGCGGACCGGAGGCTGAACCACTCGGTGGCGAACGCCCGGGCGCTGGATCTGCCCGAGGCGGCGCTGCCCGTCGGCCCGTACACGCTCGGCGCGTGGCTGGGTGACGGGCACTCGGCAGGCGCCAGGCTCACCACGGCCGACCCCGAGATCGTGTGGAACATCGAGGCCGAGGGCTACGAGGTGGTGCCCCAAGGCGGTCTCCTCTACGGTATCCGCCTGCCCGCGGCGGATGCCGTGGGCGTCCGCGAGTGCGTCGTGTGCGGCACCGCGTTCACACCGAAGACCTCGCAGGTCAAGACGTGCGGCCGAAGCTGCGGCGGCAGGTCGCGCTTCATCTCGGACCCCGTGCCCGCACCGACCTGCCCGGACTGCGGTGCTCCGACCTCGGGCCTGCGCCGGTGCCAGGGCTGCCACCACGACCACGGCACCGTCCAGGCGCTCCTGCGCGGGCTCGGCGTGCTGGGCGACAAGCACATCCCGGCCGCCTACCTGCGGGCGTCGAGCGCGCAACGGCGAGCGCTCCTCGCCGGGTTGCTGGACACCGACGGCACGGTGACCGCCGGCGGTTCCGTGCAGTTCTCGGTGACGAACGCACGGCTGGCCGAGAACGTCCGCGAACTCGTGGTGAGCCTCGGCTACCGGTGCTCGGTCAGCACCAAGCGGGTTCGCGGACGCAGCGAGGACACGTCCACCGCCTACACCTTGACCTTCGGCACGGAGGACGACGTGTTCGGCCTCGAGCGCAAGCGGCTCTTGCTGAAGGAACGGCGTCGTGCCCGCGACACGGTTCGGACCAGGTCGCGGTTCATCGTGGACGTCCGCCCGATCGCGAGCGTGCCGGTGCGGTGCGTGGAAGTGGACAACCACGACCACCTGTACCTCGCGGGACGATCCATGATCCCGACCCACAACTCGACCCTGGGACTCGATTTCGCCAGGTCGTGCTCGGTGAAGCACGGGTTGACCAGCGCG
Organism: Actinosynnema sp. NPDC004786; assembly: GCF_053601135.1. Classification (NCBI taxonomy): domain Bacteria; kingdom Bacillati; phylum Actinomycetota; class Actinomycetes; order Pseudonocardiales; family Pseudonocardiaceae; genus Actinosynnema; species Actinosynnema sp. NPDC004786. Next base: position 75,779 of record NZ_JBSGBG010000006.1, read on the forward strand.
ATCTTCTCGCTGGAGATGTCGCGCACGGAGATCGTCATGCGCATGCTGTCGGCCGAGGCGCGGATCCGGCTCGGGGACATGCGCGGTGGGCGGATGAGCGACGACGACTGGACGCGGTTGGCGCGGCGGATGAGCGAGATCAGCGAGGCGCCGCTGTTCGTCGACGACTCGCCGAACCTGACCATGATGGAGATCCGGGCCAAGGCGCGGCGGTTGAAGCAGCGCCACGACCTGCGGCTCGTGGTGGTCGACTACCTCCAGCTCATGTCGTCGGGAAAGCGCTCCGAGTCCCGCCAGCAGGAGGTCTCGGAGTTCTCCCGGAACCTGAAGCTGATCGCCAAGGAGCTGGAGGTCCCGGTGATCGCGATCAGCCAGCTGAACCGCGGGCCGGAGCAGCGGACCGACAAGCGGCCCCAGCTCTCCGACCTGCGCGAGTCCGGCTCGCTGGAGCAGGACGCCGACATGGTCATCCTGATCAACCGGCCGGACGCGTGGGAGCGCGACGACCCGCGGGCGGGCGAGGCGGACCTGATCATCGCCAAGCACCGCGCCGGCCCGACCGCCACGATCACCGTCGCGCACCAGCTGCACTACAGCCGGTTCGCCGACCTCGCCCAGGGCTGACCGCCGCCCCGACCGCGACGGGTGTCGGGGCGGCGGTCGTCAGGCGGCCGGTGTCACTTCAGGTGCCGGTCGAAGAAGCGGTTGCCGTCGTCCGCCTCGAAGGCGGGCACGCCGGTGTGGCCGCCCATGTTGGCGTGCAGCGTCTTCTCCCGGGAGCCGAAGGCGTCGAACAGGTCCAGGGCCAACTGCCGGTCGTTGCCCTCGTCGTCCCACTGCAGCAGGACCTGCAGCGGGATGGTGACCTGCCGGGCCTCCGCGAACATGCGGCGCGGCACGTAGCTGCCGGCGAACAGGAGGGCGGCCTTGACGCGCGGCTCGACCGCGGCCAGGCGGACGCCGATGGCGATCACCCCGCCCGAGTAGCCGACCGGGCCGCCGATCCCGGGCACGTCGAGCACGGCGTCGAGCAGGGCCCGCCACTCGGGGACCGCCTGCTCGACCAGCGGGAGGACGAGGCGGTCCACGATCTCGTCCACCGGCTCGCCGGCCGTGATCGCCCGGCGCAGGTCGGCGCGGGCCCGGTCGGCGGACGGGGACCGGGGGCGGTCGCCGCTGCCGGGCAGTTCGAGGGTGGCCGCGGCGTAGCCGGCGGCCGCGGCGTGCCGGGCGCGGGCGGACACCCGGGGGTACATCCGGCGCAGGTCGCCGGGGTGGCCGACCAGGATCAGCGGGGCCGGTTCGGGGGCGGGTTCGGGCGTCCAGAGGATGCCGGGGATCGCGCCGAGGGTGAACTCGCGTTCGAGGACGCCGTCGTCGAGGCGTCGTTCGGAGGTGAACAGCACGGTCGTGCCTTTCGGGAGTGCCGGCGGCGCTCCCGGACGACCTATCGCCCGACCGTGACCCCGGAGAGGAGCACCCCTGTCGACTGGTTCACGGGTACCACCTCCTCGGTCTCTCGCACGGCCTCCGGGAACCTAGCAGTGGTGGCCGCGGGGCGCGAACGGCTTTCCGGCGCGTCAGCCCGGCTGGAAGAATTCGAGCATCCGCCGCGCGGCGTCCGGCGAGGTCAGCAGCTCGTGCAGGTCCGCGGACATCCGGGCGGCGGCGCCGGTGCGTTCGAACATCTCCCGCTCGTACTCCGCGACGGCGGTGGCGTGGTCGTCCGGGTGCGCGGCCAGCGCGAGGGCGAGCAGCGCGCCGTCGAGCAGCGCCATGTTGGCGCCCTCGCCGACCGGCGGCATCAGGTGCGCGGCGTCGCCGACCAGCGTGACGCCCGGTCTCGACGGCCAGGTCAGGCCGACCGGGAGGGTGGTGATCTTCCGGGGCGCGATCGTGTCGTCGCAGGCCGCGATCAGCGCGGTGATGCGCGGGTCCCAGCCGGCGAACAGCTCGATGAGGCGGGCCCGCGCGGCGGGCGGGTCGTCGAACGGGATGCCGCAGGTGGCGAGCCAGTCCTCGTCGGTGCGGTAGAAGTTGAGGCCGAGGCGCACGCGGCCGTCGCCGTTGCGCTGCGCGGCCAGGGACTGCCCGTCGCCGAGCACCCAGTAGTTGCCGCGCCCGACCATCGCGGCGAGGTCGGGGTGGGTGCGGTCGATGTCGGGGATGCCGAGTTCGACGGCGTGCTGGCCGGTGTGCGCGGGCCGGGCGTCGGTGAGCAGGGCGCGGACCCGGGAGTTCGCGCCGTCGGCGCCGACGAGCAGGTCGTACCGCGCGTTGCGGCCGTCGGCGAAGCGGAGCACGCCGTCGGCGGCGGACTCGAACGCGTGCCCCCAGCGCACCGCGCCGTCGGGGAGCGAGTCGAGCAGCAGGTCGCGCAGGTCGGCGCGGTCCACCTCGGGTCGCAGGAGCGGTGCGTCGTCGGGCGTGTCCTCCCGGAGCAGGAGGGTGCCGTCCGGTTCCAGGAGCCGCATGTCCTGACCTTCGCCGCGGGCGATCGCGTGGAACCCGTCGAGCAGGCCGGCCTCGCGCAGCGCCCGCTGCCCGGAGTGGATGTCGAGCATGCCGCCCTGGCCGCGCGCGTCGCGTGACGGTTCGCGTTCGTAGACCACGGCGTCGACGCCGTGCACGTGCAGCACGCGGGCCAGGGCCAGACCGCTCGGGCCGGCTCCCACGATGGCGATGTCCACGAGCGACCTCGATTCACTGTATCGGCTCGATACACTGTATAAGTGTCTACGGTGTATGGTCTGCGCCGTGGTGGTGTGGGAGCGGCCGGAGCCGCCGGAGCGCCCGGCGCCCGCCCCGCTGAGCCGGGAGCGGATCGTGCGGGCGGCGATCGGGCTCGCCGACGCGGACGGCCTGGACGCGGTGTCGTTGCGCAAGGTCGCGGCGGCGTTGGACGTGGGCCCGATGCGGCTGTACGGCTACATCGCCACCAAGGAGGACCTGCTCGACCTGATGGTGGACGCCGTCCAGGGCGAGATCACGCCGGTCGGGGACGGGTGGCGCGAGGTGCTGCGCTCCCTCGCCGACACCACGCGCCGGGCCGCGCACCGGCACGAGTGGCTCGCCGACCTGCTCGGCGGCCGGCCGCAGCTCGGCCCGAACGCGCTGGCGAGCGGCGAGGCCGTGCTGGCCGCGATGGGCGACGTCGACCTGGGGATCGTCGTGCCGGCGGTCGCCGCGGTCAACGCGTACGTGATCGGCGCGGTGCGCCGGGAGATCACCGAGCGGCGCGCCGAGCGGGCCTCCGGGATGGACCAGCGGCAGTGGCAGGCCACCCGCGGGCCGTACCTGCGGCGGGTCTTCGCCACGGGCCGGTTCCCCGCGCTGGCCGCGATGGTCCACGACGGCCCGCACCTCGACGCCGACGAGACCTTCCGGGCCGGGCTCGAGTTCGTCCTCGACGGCATCGGGGCCCGCATCGCGGCGCGCTGATCAGGTATCGAGAAGCGTCGGGGCGGGTCGGCACCTAGCCTGACCGGCATGGACCTCACGATTCACACCACGGTGCTGCCGCACGACGACCCGGACGCGTCCCTCGCCTTCTACCGCGACACCCTCGGCTTCGAGGTCCGCACCGACGTCGGCCAGGGCCGGATGCGCTGGATCACGGTCGGTCCCGCCGGGCAGCCCGACGTCTCCATCCTGCTCGCGCCGCCGGGGGCCGACCCCGGCATCACCGACGACGAGCGCCGCACCATCGCCGAGATGATGGCCAAGGGCACCTACGGCTGGATCCTGCTCGCCACCCGCGACCTCGACGGCACGTTCGAACGGGTGCAGGCGGGTGACGCCGAGGTGGTCCAGGAGCCGACCGAGCAGCCGTACGGGGTGCGCGACTGCGCGTTCCGGGACCCGGCGGGCAACCTCGTCCGCATCCAGCAGGTCGGCTGAGGGCGCCCGCCATGTGCCTTCCCGGGTGGGCGCGCGCCCGCATCGCGGCCCAGCGCACGGCGCACCTGGCGCGGCTGCGCCGGGTGCGCGACCGGATCGACCGCGAGCACGCGCGGCCGTTGGACGTCCTGGCGCTCGCCCGCGACGCGGGCCTCCCGCCCGGCGTCCTCAGCCGCGAGTTCCGCCGCGCGTACGGCAGGTCGCCGTACGCCTACCTCGTGGCGCGCCGCGCCGAACGGGCCGCGCTCGGACCGGTCAGGAATCGAGAAGCGCTGGTCAGGGCACCGGAAATAGCGTTGTCGGCATGACGAACATCGACTCCGTGATCCTCGACGTGACCGACGCCGACGCCGCCGCCCGCTTCTACCGGACGGCCTTCGACCTCGACGGCCTCGTCGTCCCCCGCGTCTCCGACGCACCGAGCACCGGCTTCCGCGGGTTCACCCTGGCGCTCACGGTCGCCCAGCCCTCCACCGTCGACAGCCTCGTCGCGACCGCCGTCGAGGCCGGCGCCACCACGATCAAGCCGGCCGCCAAGTCGCTGTGGGGCTACGGCGCGGTGGTCCAGGCGCCGGACGGCACCCTCTGGAAGGTCGCCACGTCGGCCAAGAAGGACACCGGCCCGGCCACCCGGCGCGTCGACGACGTCGTGCTGCTGCTCGGGGTCGCCGACGTGGCCGCGAGCAAGCGGTTCTACCTGGACCAGGGCTTCACCGCGGCGAAGAGCTTCGGCCGCATGTACGTCGAGTTCGCCACCGCGCCCGGTTCGATCACGCTCGCCCTGTACCGGCGCCGGGCGCTGGCGAAGACCGCCGGCGTCTCCCCGGAGGGCACGGGGTCGCACCGCATCGCGATCGTCGGCGACGCCGGGGCCTTCACCGACCCGGACGGCTTCGCGTGGTTGACCACGGCGTCCGCGCGGCCCGCCGCCTGACCGGGACGGCGCCGGAGCGCGGTCCGACCGATCCCCGCACCAGCGGAACCGCGCATACGATCACAGGATGCCACCCGACGCGGCGCGGCGCAGCGACCGTTCGAGGCGGGCGATCCTCGTGGCCGCGTTGGAGCTGGTCGAGGCGCTCGGCTACTCGCGGTTGACCATCGAGGCGGTGGCGGCCCGCGCCGGGGTGGGCAAGCAGACGATCTACCGCTGGTGGCCGTCGAAGGGGCCGCTGCTGTTCGACGCGCTGGTGGAGTTCGGCCCCTCCGAGCCGGACGCGGCGCCGACCGGGGTGCTGGCGGTCGACCTCAAGCGCGAGCTGCGCGCCGCGGCGGAGGAGCTGGCCGAGCGGCGGTTCGACCAGGTGTGCCGGGTGCTGGTGCACGAGGCGCGCACGGACCTCGTGACGTTGCTGCTCATGCCGCGCCGGGTGCTGGTGGAGGAGCGGCTGCGGACCGCCCAGCGGCTGGGCGAGGTGCCGGCCGACGTGGACGTGTCGGCGGCGGCGGAGCTGCTGCTCGGGCCCGTCCACCAGCGGTGGTTCCTGCGGACCGCGCCGCTGACGGGCGAGTTCACCGACGCGGTCGTCGATCTCGTGCTCCGGGCGCTGACGGCCCGACCATGATCGGTAGGGTTCGTCGATCATGGGGTACGCCGTGGTCGACGTGGAGACGACCGGGTTCGCGGCACGCGGTTCGGACCGGATCGTCGAGGTGGCCGTCGTCGGGTTGGACGCCGCGGGCCGGGTGACCGACGAGTGGTGCACCCTGCTCAACCCGAACCGCGACCTCGGGCCGCAGCACGTGCACCGCATCCGCGCGGCCGACGTGTGGCACGCGCCGACGTTCGCGCGGGCGGCAGGCGCGGTCGCGGCACGCCTCGCCGGCCGGGTCGTGGTCGCGCACAACCTGGCGTTCGACGCCCGGTTCCTGACCGCGGAGTTCGCCCGCACCGGCGTGGACCTGCCGATCACGGGCCTGTGCACGATGCGCCTGGCCGACCGGTACCTGCCGCACCGGGCCGGCCGGTCGCTGCGCGACTGCTGCGACGCGGCGGGGGTGGTGCTCGACTCGGCGCACTCCGCGCTGCACGACGCCCGCGCCACGGCCGCGCTGTTCGCCCACTACCTGCGGTTCGGCGTGCCCGACGCCGACCGCGTGCCGCGCGTCCCACTGCCCGACGACGTGACCGAGGTGCGGCGCGGCGCGGCCCCGCCGGTGTCGCGGCGGCCGGAGCTGGTCACGCTGGTGCGGGGCGACCGGGTGGTGTTCACCGGTCGGATGAGCGCGCCGCGCGAGGAGTGGGTCGACCGGGCCGCGTCCGCCGGGCTGGTCAGCCAGGGGTACGTGACCAGGGCGACCAGGGTCGTGGTCGCCGCCGACCCGTTCACGCTGTCGACCAAGGCGCGGCGGGCGCGGGCCTACCGGGTGCCGATCGTGTCCGAAGAGGACTTCGCCGGGATGCTCGACCGGCTGGGCGTTACACCGCCGGCCAAAGATCACCGGACCGAGTGGCCTCGGGCCTATTGAAAAGCCCGCTACCTGCGGGGAGGCTCATCACGGACAGGCCCGGCCTCGGCGGAAGGCACGAGTCCCATGAGTACGGTGCAGACCACGGCCCCCCGTGCGGTGTGGGACGAGTTCGTCTCGGAGCTGCCGGTCGGGGTGCTGCTCCAGGACGACCGCGGTGCGGTGCTCGCGGCCAACCCGATGGCGTCGGCGCTGCTGCGCGACGCCAACGCCCGCGACGACTTCGGCGCGCCGCTGCCGAGCTGCGCCGAGCTGGCCGCGCAGGTGCTGCGCACCGGGTCGCCCCTGACGATCCCGATGGTGCTGCCGCACGCCCAGGTGTGGGCCGAGTACTACCCGGTCGAGGTGCGCGGCCAGGTGCTCGTGCTGCTCCGGCCGGTGCAGGCGGACGTGCCGCACAGCGCCGGGCTGCTCGACGCGCTGACCGGCCTGCCGGGGCGGGCGCTGCTGCTCGACCGGCTGGACCAGGCGCTGATCCGGGCCCGCACCCGCGGCACGTTGGCGTCGCTGGTGCTGGCGGACGTGCACCGGATGGCCGAGGTGAACGTGGCGCACGGCTTCCGCCGCGGCGACGAGCTGCTGGCCGTGCTGGCGAACCGGCTGCGGAAGGGTTTACGGGCGGACTACACCGTGGCGCGGTACGGCGGCGACTCGTTCGCCGTGGTCGCGGAGCACCCGGACGGCAGCGGCGAGGCGATCGCGGCCCGGGTGCGCGAGCTGGCCGGGAGGGCGGTGCGGCTCGGCGGCGAGCGGGTCCGCACCGACGTGCGGGTGTGCTGGGTGACCAGCGACGGCGAGGCGCCGGTGCACTCGGTGGTCGCGCACGTGGAGGAACGCCTGCGCCGGTGACCCCCGGAACGCGGACCGGGCCCCGGCACTGGTGTGCCGGGGCCCGGTCGCGGGAGGTGCGGATCGGCGGATCAGATCCGCGGCATCACGGTGGTGTCCTCCAGCGCGTTGAACACGGTGCGCGCGTCGATGCCGGCCAGGGCCGGCTGGGTGAACTGCGTCGCGCCGGCGCCACCCTGCAGCGGGTTGACGTTCGCGCCGCTCAGCGACAGCGGCGGCAGGGTCGTGGCGCCGCTGCGCGGCTGGGCCACACCGGGGACCGGCAGCACGAACGGCAACCCGGCCGGGGCGGCGACGGGCAGGCCGGACAGGCTGCGGCCCTGGCCGACGCCGGGGACCGGCACGTTCTGCAGGCCCGGCAGGACCACGGTGGTGTCGAGCTCGTCGAGCAGCGGCAGGGTGCCGGTGAACGACCGCTCGCCGGCGACCGTGGCGACCGACTCGGACACGCCCCGGGACAGGACGGGCACCGCCAGGGTCACCGCGTGGATGCTCTCCTCCACCTTGGGCAGCAGGTGGTTGACGTGGCCGACGCGCGGCAGCTGCGCGGTGGGCAGGTCCGCCCGGCGGCCGGTGGCCTTGCCGAGGCCCAGGCCGCGCGGGTCCACGTCCGGCGCGTCGATGTCGGGCGCGTCCAGGTCGGGCGCGTCCAGGTCCGGGGCGTCCAGGTCGGGCGCGTCGATGTCCGGCGCGTCGATGTCGGGCCGGGGCAGCCCGGCCATCGGGGCCTGGACCCGGTCCAGCGTCCCGCGGGCCAGCGGACCGGCCTGCCCGACGCCCGTCAGCGGCACGCCGCGCAGCTCCTCCAGGCCCGGGACGCCCAGCGGCAGCCGGTACTGGGCCAGCCGGTTCACCACGTCCAGGTTCGGCAGCTCGGTCGCCCGCAGCAGGCTGTCGACGCCGGCCGGGAGCTGGATGCCCCGGGTCGCGTCGGTCTCGCGGGTCGGGTCGCCCTGGTCGTCACCGGTGCGCACGTCGTTGTGGTCCTGCGCGTTGGTGGTCGCGGTGCCGAGCACGTCCACCGGGATGCCGAACACGCGGGCGAACGCCTCGGTCGGCGTCTCGATGTCGTGCGCGGTGACCGGGCCGCGGCCCGAGGTCGTGGTCACGCCGCCGGACTGGCTCTTCGACCGGCTCGCGGTCGCGGCGTCCGCCAGACCCGCGACGGTCACCGCGTCACCGTGCACGGACGGCGTGACGCCCGCGGGCGCGGTGAGCAGGTTGCCCGACCAGGCGCCGTCCTCGGCCGAGGTCAGGTGCCGACCGCCGGTGATCAGGCCGGTCTTGTTGTCGGTCTGGGACTCGCCGTTGCCGGCCGCGGTGACCGCGTCGCCGAACACCTGCAGCGGGATCGCCGGCTGCGCGCCGATGCCGTTGCCCGAGAACGAGGCGTCGTCACCGGAGGTCTGCACGTCGCCGCCGGAGTACGAGCCGAACTGGTTGCGGCTCTCCGACTCGACGTTGCTGCCAGCGCCGACCGCGCTGCCGAACACCTGCGGCGAGGACGCCTGCGGCAGCGACAGCACGTTGCCGGACAGCGAGCCCTCGTCGCCGGTGGTGACGGCGGCGCCGCCGGAGCGGGAGTCGAGCTTGCTGTCGGTGTCGGACGAGCCGTTGCCGACGGCGACCGCCGAGTCGCCGAAGACCTGGGCCGGGTTCGAGGTGGGGACGTGCACGATGTTGCCGGACACCGAGCCGTGCTTGCCGTTGGCCGTGGGCGGGTTGCCGAGGTCGATCGTGGTGTCGCTGTCGGTGCGGGACGTCGGGTTGGCGACCGCGCCGCCCGAGTTGCCGAACACCTGGCCGCCCAGGGCGGTCGGGGCGGACACGACGTTGCTGGACACGGTGCCGTTGTCGTCCACGCTGGTCGCCACCCGGCCGGAGCGGACGAGCTTGGTCTCGTCGGCGCGGCCGGTGGGGGTGCCCGCCGCGCCGACGCCGTTGCCGAACGCCTCGGCCGGCAGGCCGACCGGCACCTGGCCGACGTTGCCCGAGCCGACCGCGTCGTTGCCGGTCGTGCCGTTGTAGCCGCCGGAGACCGCGGTGACGTCGTTGCGGCAGTCCGAGTCGGCGATGCCGGCGCCGGTCAGGCCGTTGCCGCACAGGTCGGCGGCGCCGGCCGGCGGCAGGTTGGCCGCGTTGGCCGACAGCACGGACCGGTCGCCCGTGGTGTAGGTGTCGCCGCCCGCGACGGCCGTGGCCTCGTTCGCGTGCCGGGCGTTGGTGTTGCCGACGCCCGACAGCGAGTTGCCCGCGCCGGAGACCGGCAGCGCGGTCGGGGTGTCGGCGAAGTTGCCGGACAGCACCGCGTCCTGGCCGGAGGTGATGCTGTTTCCGCCCGCCTCGGCGTCGTGGGCCATGCCGTTGGCGACGCGCGAGTTGCCCAGGCCCGCCACGGCGTTGTCGCCCGCGGCGACGGGACCGGCGAACCCGGGCTGGGCCACGTTGCCCGCCAGGGTGCCGTCGTCGCCGGACGTGGTGAGCCACATCGGCACGCCGGGCCGGTCGGCCGGGTCGCCCGCGTCCGCCGAGGCCCGGTTCTCGGTCACCGTCTCCGCGTTGCCCGCGGCGCCGACGCCGTTGCCGGTGACCGCGACGACCGGGGCCACGGGCACGCCGACGACGTTGCCGCCGCCCGTGCTGCGCTTGCCCGTGGTCTCCAGCGAGCCGGCCGCCTTGGCGTCGTTGGCGGAGGTGGCCTCGCTGTAGGAGTTGCCGCCCGCGGCGACCGCGTTGTTGGTCACCTGCATCGGCACGGCGCCCTGCACGGCGGCGATGTTGCCCGACAGCGAGCCGTCCTGGCCCGAGGTCGAGACGTTGTCGCCCGCGATCGCGTACTGGTGCGAGTCGGTGCGGGTCTCGGCGTTGGCCAGCGCGGCGATGGCGTTGCCGTTGACCTGCGGGGAGAGGGCGGCGGCGCCGTGCGCCACGTTGCCCGCCAGGGGACCGTACGAGCCGTCGGTCCGGATGTCGCCGGTGCTGGTGGCCGACTGGACGCAGTTGCCGTCGCTGTAGGCGTCGCCGGTCGCGGCGATCGCGTTGCCGCAGACGCTGACCGGCACGACCACGTCCGCGTCGGCGGTGTTGCCGCGGGCGAAGCCGGCGGCGTCGACGCCGGTGACCCGCTCCATCGTGGCGCGCACCAGGGGGTTGGTGGGGCCGGCGAGGTCGCGGACCGGGGTGTCCGCCGCGCTCGGCGTGCCGATCTCCTGGTGGATCGTCGGCAGCTGGTGCTGGCCGGCGAGGGTGCCCAGGTGGTTGTGGTCGATGTCGACCGGAACGCGCACCTTCGCGTCGAGCGGGTTCGGCTTCGCGTCGGGGTTGACGTTCTCCTGGGCTGATGCGATGCCCGTGCCGAGCATCAGCAGACCACCCGTGACAAGTGCGGTCTGGAGACCGCGCTTGGCCCAGGTTTGCATGGGTTCTCCTTCTTCCGGTGTCCCTTGCGGGAGGTGAGAGGCGGTCGGACGCGGTGACCGCGTCGGGAGACGACGACCGCCCGGTTCTTCAGGGGGTGTGGAGGCGCGGCGTCTCGACCGTGGGGAGCGCACGCAAAACGGCGCGACGGTCGATCACCGGGTCGGCTCGTCGATGAGCCGCCGCGGACCGCGCGCTGGGGTCAGTCGGGCGTGATGCCGGGCTGCTTGCCCGGCATCACGGCGTGCCGCTCGGTGGCGGGGAACAGAGCCCGGGCCACCGCGGCGTCGATGGGGTCGGTCGAGCCGACCGTGAAGGGACCGCTGCCGCCGCCGGCCGAGCCGGAGCCGTCACCGGTGCAGGAGCAGTGGGCCGGCGCGCCGACGGGCACGAACGGCATCGACGGCACCCCGGACGGGTCTCCCGGCAGGGAGGGCGCGTCCTCGGCGGGCTGCGCGACGACCACGTGGCCCGGCGCGTCCAGCCACGTGCGGCTGAGCTTGCCGAACACCCCGTGCACCACCGGGGTGCCCGCGGAAACCGGCACGGCGGTGGTGGCCGGGGTGGCCTCGGTGACGCGCTGCGCCGCGGCGGTGTCGACCTCGACGTCGACGGGCGCCTGCTCGGCGGCGCGCGGCCGGATCCAGTCCCGCACGCCTCCGACGGCGCCGCGGAGGTCGTCCGCGACCCGGCGCAGGTCGGGTGGGGTGGGTTCCGGCACGCGCGGGCTGCGCAGCGCCGAGTCCAGCTCGTGCACGGCCGCGCCGACCGGGGTCAACGCGGACGCGACCGGACCGGCCGGCGCGTGCTGCGCGAGCCCGGCGACCACGTCGGTGTCGACCGGGATCTGCGCGGACGCGGCGGAGGTGGACAGCGCCCAGGCGGCGGCGGTGCCGGCCAGCGTGCCGCCCGCGACCAGCAGGGCACGGGAGAGCAGCCGCCGAACGCGGCTCGCCCCCGTTCCCGCTCGCTGGTCCACGCGCGACATTCGCTGCCTACCTCCGCCGAAAGCACCTGGGATTCGCCGGCGACGTGATCAGGTGATCAAGCCGACGCCGAGAGCGTGCCATCACGGGAGGCGGCGGCGCACTCCTTCGCGCCCTGGTTCGCCGGATCGTGTGACGAACACGGGGTGTTCCGACGCGTGACGCGGGGTAGTCAGACGCGCTTGAGGACCCGGGCCGCGCCGGCCGCCGCGGTGGACGCCAGGATCCAGCCGACCGCGATCAACGTGCTGGAGATCCACTGGGACGCGCCGGCGAACCGCCACTTGCCGTCCTGGCCGAGGTCCACGATCGGGATCAGCAGGTCCATCGCCAGCAGCCAGGCGTTCCAGGACGGCGACTCGTCGTCGTTGAGCTTCGGCATCTCGTGGCCGAGGAACCAGAGCGAGCCGAACAGCCAGAACGCGGTCAGCCAGGCGATCGCGAGCCACGGCCGGTAGCCGTAGCCGACCGTCCAGCGCTGCAGGAAGCCCCACACCCGGCCCGCCGGGCCCAGCTCGGAGTAGCGCCGGTGCTGCTTCTCCAGCTGCACGACCTGCGCCAGCTCCTCCTCGCCGCCGTCGCGGTACACGGTGGCCAGCTGCTCGTACGGGCCGGGCGCGAAGTCCGGCTGCACCAGGCGCAGCCAGCGCAGCCGGGTGCGCACGTCGACGTGCGGGGTGGACGCGATGGAGCGGAACGTGAAGTCCTCCACGTCCACCCCGCCGGTGGCCGCCCACAGCCCGGGGCCGTCCAGCACGGTGGCGGCGGCGACCCTGGTCAGCACGACCCGGCCGACCGGCGTGCGGTCCTCCGACAGCCGCAGCACGAGCTGGCTCACGGTGAGGCCGTACGCGTTCAGCGCGATGTCGCCGCCCGGGCCGCCCAGCCGGGCGCCCGCGAACGTGGCCATCTTGCCGACCTCGGCCAGCCGGAGCCGCACGCCGCCCGCCGCGGTGAAGCCGTGGCTGCACAGCAGGTCCTTGCCGATCGTGGCCACGCGGGCGTCCAGCGACGGCTTCACCGTGCCGTCCGGGCGGCGGCGCGGCGCGAGCAGGGACGCGCCGGAGCAGTCGAGGGTCGAGCCGATCTCGGCGTTCTGCAGCCGCAGCGAGCCCCGGGCGCGCAGGTCGCGGAGGAACAGCGTGCCGCCGACCCGCAGCCGGTCGGCGAACAGCACGTCGATGCCGGGTCCGTGCAGCTCGACGCCGGAGAGGGACGCGCTGCCGCGCACGTGCGCGTCCACCAGGCGGACCTGGCCGTACGCGCGGAACGCGCCCTCGCGGTCGCCGTCGCCGTTGTGCGCGCCGCGCGCTTCGAGGTCGCCGCGCACCTGGATGCCGTCGGCGTGCAGGGCGACGGGGATGCGCTGGACGTCCTCGCCGGTGGGGGTCGCGGGCTCCGCCGGCGCCTCGCCCCGGCCGATCACCGCGCCCGACAGCCGCAGGTAGCCGCCGATCTCGGCGTTGGGCAGGCGGACCGTGCCGGAGGAGGTGAAGCCGTCGTCCAGCTCCACGTTGCCCTCCACCCGCAGGCGGTCGGCGACGAGCGCGGCGGCCTCGTCGGCGGTGCCGCGCGGGATCACCAGCACCGGGCGGTCGACCACGCTGGCGTGCAGCCGGGCGCCGGAGAACACGACGCTGCCGCCGACCCGCGCGCCGTCGAGCAGGATGCGGCCCTCGGCGGTGAACCGGCCGCCCTCGGCGTCGCAGAACAGGGAGCCCGCGATGGCGACGCCGGTGGCGTCCAGGGCGTTGCGGCCGGCGTTGACCAGCCGCGCGCCGCCCAGGTGCACGTTGCCGCCGACGTTCGCGCCGCGCAGCCGCACCTCGCCGCCCGCGCGCAGCGCGATGGCCTGCAACGAGCCGGACAGCCGGATGCGGGCGGCGAGCAGGGCGTGCCCGTCGCCCCGGCCGCGCAGCACCGCGCCCGCGAGCCGGCACGTGCCCTCGACCGCGGCGTCGGTCAGGTCGACCACGCCGTCGCTGGTGAACCCGGCCTCCAGCACCAGGTCGCTGGCGACGCGCAGGTTGCGGCCCCACAGTCCGGGGACCCGGCAGCCGCGCATCCGCAGCCCGACCAGGCGGGCCATGCGCAGGTCCGGCGGTCGTTCGAAGGTGCAGTCGAGGAAGTCGACGACGTGCTCGACCCGCGCCCCTTCGAGCGCGAACGAGCCCACGACGTGCGCGCCCACGAGCCGGAGCGCGGCGGTCCGCCCGCCGTCGGCGAGCAGGGACGTCAGCAGCTCGCCGCGGACCGTGCGGTCCCGTCGGGGCTCCTTCGGGTCGAATCGCAGGGGGCGCCCGGCGGCGAAGGCGGCGCGGACGGCGTCCTCGACGGTCTCCTCGGCGGTCACGCCCGCGATCCGATCACCCGGACCCCGTGTCCCGCCGGGTTTTGCGGGAATCCGCGACGTGGGCTTCGACATGGGCCCGCGGCGCGCGCTCGGCGCCCCCGGGGCGGCCGGGCGGACTACCGTGATCGGCGTGACGGGGAAGGAATCGAAGATCAGCGACAACGTGCCCGGCCTGCTGCGCGTGTCGGCGGCCTTGAGCTGGCGGTTCGTGGCCGTGGTCGCGGCGCTCTACGTGGTGTTCCACGTGGTCGGGTTCCTGGCCACGATCGTCATCCCGGCCGGGGTGGCGCTGCTGCTGGCCGCGCTGCTGTCGCCCGCGGTGTCGCAGCTCACCAAGGCGGGCATCCCGCGCGGGCTGTCCACGGGCGTGGTGCTGGTGGGCGGCATCGCGGTGGTCGGCGGCGTGCTCACGTTCGTGATCACCGAGTTCTCCAAGGGCCTGCCGCAGCTGCAGGAGCAGGTCAGCGCGAGCCTCGACACCATCCAGGACTGGTTGAAGGCCGGGCCGCTGCACCTGAGCGACCTCCAGCTCCAGCAGTACCTCGACCGGGTGCTGGAGACGGTGAAGGAGAACCAGGCCGAGATCACGTCCGGCGCGCTCACCACGGCGGCCACCGTCGGCGAGCTGCTGACGGGGCTGATCCTGGCGCTGTTCACGCTGATCTTCTTCCTGCACGACGGCGACGGGATCTGGCGGTTCCTGATCCGGATCGTGCCGCGCGACGTGCGGGACCGGGCCGACGTGGCGGGCCGGCGCGGGTTCGCCTCGCTGGTGTCGTACGTGCGGGCGACCGCGCTGGTGGCCGTGGTGGACGCGGTGGGCGTCGGCATCGGCCTGTGGATCGTGGACGTGCCGCTGGTGGTGCCGCTCGCGGCGCTGGTGTTCCTCGGCGCGTTCATCCCGATCGTGGGCGCGGTCATCACCGGCGCGGTGGCGGTGCTGGTGGCGCTGGTGGCCAACGGCCCGCTGGAGGCGCTGATCATCCTGGCCGTGCTGATCGGCGTGATGCAGCTGGAGAGCCACGTGCTGCAGCCGCTGCTGCTGGGGCGCGCGGTGAAGCTGCACCCGCTGGCCGTGGTGCTGGCGATCACCACGGGCCTGGTGGTCGGCGGCATCGCCGGCGCGCTGCTGTCCGTGCCGCTGCTCGCGGTGCTGAACTCGGGCATCAGGTCGCTGCTGTCGGAGTCGGACAAGGCGGTCGAGCCGCGCCAGGTCGACGTGCTGGAACCGCAGGAGAGCGGCCCGGTCGACACCGGCGGCGACCGGGTGGACGACCCCGAGGGCGACGAGGGCCCGACCGCGCGGCACAGCGGGCGGCGGTAGCGGTCAGGCCATCTCGACCAGGTTGCGGCCGTAGCCCTTGGCGGCCAGCAGCGCCGCGTCGGCGGCCACCAGCAGGTCGGGCAGCTCGTAGCCGAACCGCTGCGTGGTCGCCACGCCGATGCTCACGGTGAGCCCGGTGAGCAGGTGCTCCCGGCCGTCGGTGCCGACGGTCGGCACGGCCAGGTCGGCCACGGCGTGCCGCACGCGTTGGGCGACGGACCGGGCGACGGCCGGCTCGGCGTCGGGCAGGAGCACGACGAACTCCTCGCCGCCGAAGCGGCCGACGAGGTCGCCGCGGCGGACCGTGCCGGTCAGCAGCAGGGCCACCGCGCTGAGCGCCGAGTCGCCCGCCAGGTGGCCGACCTCGTCGTTGACCCGCTTGAAGTGGTCGAGGTCGAGCAGCATCACGGCCATCGGCCGGTTGCGCACCCGCGCCTTGGACAGCTCGTAGCGGGCCCGGCCGTCCCAGTGCACGGCGTTGGCCAGGCCGGTCTTGGCGTCGCGCTGCGCGGAGCGCCGCCACTGCGGCAGCTGGGCCGCGCGTTCGAGCAGGGCCAGCGGCGGCCCGGCCATCAGCGCGTGCACCGGGGTGGTGAGCGCGGAGAACCCCATGAGGCCGCCGATGCTCACCGCGACGACGCCCAGCACCACGTCGATCGGCTCGCCGATGACCTCCTCGCCGGGCGCGCGCGGGCTGCGCAGCTTGAGGCCGAGCGCGATCAGGCCCGCCCGGACCACCAGCAGCACGGTCGCGCCGAGCACCATGACGGCGAGGTCGGTGCTGGGCTCGGCCCAGCCGATGGCGAAGCGGGTGCCGAACACGGCCAGGGTGGTCGCGGACAGCGTGAACACCCAGCGGTGCGCCTCCGGGCGCTGGGTCAGCACGCCGTGCAGCGCGGGGCCGAAGAGGAGCAGGACGAGCAGGTTGCACGGCAGCGCGACCAGGCCCGCGGTGAGGTAGCAGAGGTGGGCGGCCCACGGGTTGCGCGCCGACTCGCCGACCCGGTGGCTGTGGATCGAGCTGCCGATGATCACCGCGCCGGCGGTGCCCGCGATGGCCGCGAACCGGCCGATCTCCCCCGGCTCGGGCTGCGGCTGCGTCACGATCGCGTAGACGACGACGGCGAGCGCGAGGGCGTCCACCAGCAGCCAGTAGGCCAGCGCGGACCGCCGGAGCGTCCACAATGGCCAGTGGCGCACGCTCGGCCCTCCCTCGCCGCGGCAGCCCACGACGTGATCCCCACCGGGGAGCGGATCAGCGTCCGCGGGATCACGCTCGGTGACTCCCGTCAGCCTTCCACAGGTGTCGGTATCGGAACAGACGGCCACCTGGGGGTTAGCCAGGCCACTCCGACACGGCAAGATTGGGGGCGAAGGGAGCACACCGTGCACACAAGGCCATCCGACCAGGGGACAGCGGTCCTGGAGGACCCGGTCGCGCACCTCTGGCGGGGAACGGTAGCGCTACGCGTAGTGACGTTCCTGTTCGCCTTGGGCAACGCGATCGACCAGCACTCCGAGTACGAGCGCCCGTGGCTCGCCTGGGCGGCCATCGGGGCGATGGCGCTGTGGTCGGTGTTCACCATCCAGGCGTACAGCCGGGAGACCGGCCGGCGGTCGTGGGTCGTGGTCGCGGACGTCGCGGTCACCTGCGGCCTGATGTCGCTCTCGCCGCTGATCATGACGGACGCCCAGTTCCTGTTCAACGTCCCGCTGATCACCACCATCTGGGCGGCCTGCCCGCCGGTCGCGGCGGGCGCGCTGGGCGGTCAGGTCGCGGGCGCGGCGTCCGGGCTCGTCGTGGGGCTGAGCACCTACCTCAACCGCGGGGTGCTGTCGGTGGACCTGGTGCGCGACGTCGTCCTGCTGGCGGGCGCGGGGTTCGTGGT
Source organism: Actinosynnema sp. NPDC004786 (assembly GCF_053601135.1). Taxonomy (NCBI): domain Bacteria; kingdom Bacillati; phylum Actinomycetota; class Actinomycetes; order Pseudonocardiales; family Pseudonocardiaceae; genus Actinosynnema; species Actinosynnema sp. NPDC004786. The sequence goes on from NZ_JBSGBG010000006.1 coordinate 92,966, forward strand.
GGGCATGGCGTCGTCCACGGCGAAGCGGTCGGCGGTGCGGCTGGCGCAGGCGCTGCGGACCGAGGCGGCCACGGCGGAGCGCGAGCGGCTGGCGCGGTCCATCCACGACGGTGTGCTCCAGGTGCTCGCCCGGGTGCGCAAGCGCGGCACGGAGCTGGGCGGCGAGGCCGCGGAACTCGCCGAGCTGGCCGGCGAGCAGGAGGTCGCGCTGCGGTCCCTGGTGGCCGCCGCGCCCACCGAGTCCACCGTGGACGGTGACGCGGACCTGCGGCCGGCGCTCCAGCTGCTGGCCACGTCCCGGTTCCAGGTGTCCACACCGGCCACGCAGGTGATGCTGCCCGCCTCGACCGCGTTCGAGCTGACCGCCGTCGTGCGCGAGGCGCTGTCCAACGTGGACAAGCACGCGGGCCCGGACGCGCGGGCGTGGGTGCTGCTGGAGGACCTCGGCGAGGAGGTCGTGATCAGCGTGCGCGACGACGGCCCCGGCATCCCCGAGGGCAGGCTCGCCTCGGCCGAGGCGGAGGGCCGGATGGGTGTGGCCCAGTCGATCCGGGGCCGGGTCGAGTCGCTGCGTGGCACCCTTGACCTGCAGACGGGGCCGGGGGAGGGCACCGAGTGGGAGGTGCGGGTATACCGATGAGCGTGTCCGTGATGGTGGTGGACGACCACCCGCTGTGGCGCGACGGCGTCGCGCGCGACCTGTCCGAGCGCGGTTTCGAGGTGGTCGCCACCGCCGGCGACGCCGCCTCGGCGGTGCGGATCGCCCGCGCGGTGCGCCCCGACGTGGTGCTGATGGACCTCAACCTCGGCGAGACCACGGGGGTGGAGGCCACCACGATGATCACCGGGTCGCTGGAGGGCACCCGGGTGCTGGTGCTGTCCGCGAGCGGCGAGCACAGCGACGTGCTGGAGGCGGTGAAGGCGGGCGCGTCCGGCTACCTGGTGAAGTCGGCGTCGGCCGAGGAGCTGGTGGAGGCGGTGAACCGGACCGCGGCGGGCGACGCGGTGTTCACCGCCGGGCTCGCCGGGCTGGTGCTGGGCGAGTACCGGCGCATGGCCGCCACGCCGGACGAGGACAAGCCGCAGCTCACCGAGCGGGAGACCGAGGTGCTGCGGCTCGTGGCCAAGGGGCTGACCGCGCGGCAGATCGCGAACCGGCTGGTCATCTCGCACCGCACGGTGGAGAACCACGTGCAGTCCACCCTGCGCAAGCTCCAACTGCACAACCGCGTCGAGCTGGCGCGGTACGCGATCGAGCACGGTCTCGACGTCGAACCGGAGGGCTGAGCCATGACCGACCCGAGGCAGCTGCGGGTGTCCGACGCCGAGCGCGAGCACGTCGTCGGCCTGCTGCAGAAGGCGATCGGGCGCGGCCTGATCACCCTGGACGAGTTCACCGAGCGCACCGACACCGCGCTGGCCGCGCGCACCCGCGGCGAGCTGAACGCGGTGCTGCTGGACCTGCCCGGCATGGTGCACCGGGAGCAGGCGGTGGGCGTGCCGCAGGACCGGCAGGAGCTGAAGTCCACCATGTCGACGGTCAACCGCAAGGGCAACTGGGCGGTGCCCCGGCAGCTCCTGGTGCGCAACCGGATGGGCACGACGGACCTGGACTTCCGCGAGGCGTCCATCCCGCACGCGGTGGTGGACATCGAGCTGGACGTGACCGCCGGGTCGGTGAAGCTGGTGCTGCCGGACGGCGCGACGGTCGACGCCGACGGCGTCGAGCTGGCCGCGAGCAACCTGAAGGACAAGGTGGGCACGGGCGCGCACGGGCGGCCGCACTTCGTGGTGCACGGCCACGTGCGCGCGGGCAACGTGGAGATCAAGAAGAAGACTCGCTGGTTCCGCCACGCGTGACCGCCTCCCGTCGTGCGGGGTGACCGCCGCCCGGCGAGGATCGCGGTGTGCACTGCCTCGTCACCGGCGCGACCGGTTACCTCGGCGGCCGGCTCGTGCCCCGGCTGCTCGCGGCGGGCCACCGGGTCAGGTGCCTGGTCCGCGACCCGCGCAAGCTGCGCGACGTGCCGTGGGCCGACCGGGTCGAGGTGGCGCGCGGCGACGTGCTCGACCCGGCGTCGCTGGACGCCGCGATGCGCGACGTGGACGTGGTGCACTACCTCGTCCACTCGCTGAGCGTGCCCGACTTCGCCGACGCCGACCGGCGCGCGGCCGAGCACACCGCCCGCGCCGCGGCGGCCGCGGGCGTGCGCCGGATCGTCTACCTGGGCGGCCTGCACCCGCCCGGGGTGGCGCTGTCGCCGCACCTGGCCTCGCGCAAGGAGGTCGGGGACGTGTTCCTGCGCGGCCCGGTGCCCGCGGTGGTGCTCCAGGCGGCGGTCGTCATCGGGTCGGGGTCGGCGAGCTTCGAGATGCTGCGCTACCTGACCGAGCGCCTGCCCGTCATGGTCACGCCGCGCTGGGTGCGCAACCGGGTCCAGCCGATCGCGGTGCGGGACGTGCTGCGGTACCTGGTCGAGGCGGTGGACCTGCCCGCCGACGTGCACCGGTCGTTCGACATCGGCGGCCCGGACGTGCTGACCTACCTGGAGATGATGCTCCGGTACGCCGAGGTGGCCGGGTTGCCGCGGCGGCGCGTGCTGCCGGTGCCGCTGCTCACGCCGCGGCTGTCCGCGCACTGGGTCGACCTGGTCACGCCGGTGCCCCGGGCGATCGCCGCGCCGCTGATCGAGTCGCTGGTGCACGAGGTGGTGTGCCGGGAGCACGACGTCGAGGCCGTGATGCCGGGCGAGAACACCGGCTACGACCGCGCGGTCGCGCTGGCGCTGGCGAAGGTCCGGGACGCCGACGTGGAGACCCGCTGGTCGGGCGCGTCGTTGCCGGGCGCGTCCGCGCAGCCGCTGCCGACCGACCCGGACTGGTCGGGCGGCTCGGCCTACGTCGACGAGCGGGAGCGGCGGACCCCGGCGTCGCCGGAGCGGCTGTGGCGGGTCGTGGAGGGCATCGGCGGCGAGCACGGCTGGTACTCGTTCCCCCTGGCCTGGGCGGTGCGCGGGTGGCTGGACCGGCTGGTCGGCGGGGTCGGGCTGCGCCGCGGCCGGCGCGACCCGAGGCGGCTGCACGTCGGCGAGGCGCTGGACTGGTGGCGGGTCGAGGAGCTGGACCGGGGCCGGCTGCTGCGGCTGCGCGCGGAGATGCGGGTGCCCGGCCGGGCGTGGCTGGAGCTGCGGGTCGCGGCGGCGGAGGGAGGCGGCTCGACCTACCGGCAGCGGGCCGTCTTCGTGCCGCGCGGGCTGGCCGGGCACGTGTACTGGTGGCTGGTGTGGCCGTTCCACGGGGTGGTCTTCGAGGGCATGGCGCGCAACATCACCTGTGAAGCTGAACTTACGAGTGAATTCAGAAAGTCCTGATGGACTGCACAAGAGGGCCGGGGCACACTCGCCCGCATGAAGGCACTGGTCAAGGCGACCGCCGGACCGGGGCTGTCGTTGACCGACGTCCCGGACCCCACCCCCGGCCCCGGTGACGTGGTCGTCCGGGTGCTGCGCACCGGCATCTGCGGCACCGACCTGCACATCGACTCGTGGGACGAGTGGGCCGCGCACAACATCCACGCGCCGCTCGTGCTCGGGCACGAGTTCGTCGGCGAGGTGGTGGAGACCGGCGCCGCGGTGACCGGCGTGGCGGTCGGCGACCTGGTCAGCGGCGAGGGGCACCTGGTGTGCGGCACGTGCCGCAACTGCAAGGCGGGCCGGCGGCACCTGTGCGCCAACACGCGCGGCCTCGGCGTGCACAGCGACGGCGCGTTCGCCCAGTACGTGGTGCTGCCCGAGCAGAACGCCTGGGTGCACCGCGCGCCCGTCGACCTGGACGTGGCCGCGATCTTCGACCCCTTCGGCAACGCCGTGCACACCGCGCTGTCGTTCCCGGTCATCGGCGAGGACGTGCTGATCACCGGCGCCGGCCCGATCGGGATCATGGCGGCGGCGGTGGCCAAGCACGCGGGCGCGCGCAACGTCGTCATCACCGACGTCAGCGAGCACCGGTTGGCGCTGGCCCGCGAGGTCGGCGTGGACCTCGCGCTCAACGTCGCCGAGCGCACGATCTCCGAGGCGCAGTCCGAGCTGGGCATGACCGAGGGCTTCGACGTCGGCATGGAGATGTCCGGCAAGCCGATCGCGCTGCAGGAGATGATCGGCAACATGGCCCACGGCGGCCGGATCGCCATGCTGGGGCTGCCCGCCGAGGGGTTCGCGGTCGACTGGAGCAGCGTGGTGCTGAAGATGCTCCAGGTCAAGGGCATCTACGGCCGCGAGATGTTCGAGACCTGGTACTCGATGTCGGTGCTGCTGCAACGCGGCCTGGACCTGTCGCCGGTGATCACCCACCGGTTCGACTACACGGCGTTCGACCAGGCGTTCGCGACGGCGCGCGAGGGCAAGTGCGGCAAGGTCATCCTCGACTGGACGGGAGCTCACTGATGTACGGCGCGATGCGCGAGGACCTGAGGGCCGGCCTGGACGAGATCCGCGACGCCGGGCTCTACAAGGCGGAACGGGTGATCGGCACGCCGCAGAACGCCGCCGTCCGGGTGGGCTCGGGCGCGGAGGTGCTGAACTTCTGCGCCAACAACTACCTGGGCCTGGCCGACCACCCCCGGCTGGTCGAGGCCGCGCACGAGGCGTTGGACCGGTGGGGCTTCGGCATGGCGTCGGTGCGGTTCATCTGCGGCACGCAGGAGCCGCACAAGGAGCTGGAGCGGCGGCTGTCGGAGTTCCTGGGCACCGAGGACACGATCCTCTACAGCTCGTGCTTCGACGCCAACGGCGGCCTGTTCGAGACGCTGCTCGGCGCGGAGGACGCGATCATCTCCGACGAGCTGAACCACGCGTCGATCATCGACGGCGTGCGGCTGTCGAAGGCGCGCCGGCACCGGTACCGCAACCGCGACATGGACGACCTGGAGCGGCAGCTCAAGGACGCCGCCGACGCCCGGTACCGGCTCATCGCCACCGACGGCGTCTTCTCCATGGACGGCTACCTCGCGCCGCTGGACGAGATCTGCGACCTGGCCGACCGGTACGACGCGCTGGTGATGGTGGACGACTCGCACGCCGTCGGCTTCACCGGCCCGAACGGCCGCGGCACGCCGGAGCTGTTCGGCGTGCAGGACCGGGTGGACATCGTCACCGGCACGCTCGGCAAGGCGCTGGGCGGCGCGAGCGGCGGCTACACGTCCGGGCGGGCGGAGATCGTGGAGATGCTGCGGCAGCGGTCGCGGCCGTACCTGTTCTCGAACTCGCTCGCGCCGTCGATCACCGCCGCCGCGATCGCCGCGCTGGACCTGCTCAGCTCGTCCGGCGAGCTGCTGACCAGGCTGCGCGAGAACACCGCCCTGTTCCGCGCCCGGATGACCGAGGCGGGCTTCGACCTGCTGCCCGGCGAGCACCCGATCATCCCGGTGATGATCGGCGACGCGGCGCGGGCGTCCCGGATGGCGGACCTGCTGCTGGAGCAGGGCGTCTACGTGATCGGCTTCTCGTACCCGGTCGTGCCGCACGGCAAGGCGCGGATCCGGACGCAGATGTCGGCCGCGCACTCGACCGGGGACGTGAATCGGGCGGTGGACGCGTTCGTGGCGGCGCGCGACCGGATGTGACCTAGCGCCCGCGCTTGCCCCGCAGGCCGAGGACCGCCAGCAGGATGGCCGACACGAGCAGCGAGAGCAGCACGACCGTGCCGTCCACCGCGAACCCGCCCGCGCGGGCGGTGGGCACGACGACGCCGAACACGACCAGGACGAGCAGCCCGAGCCCGGAGACGACCAGGCCCGGCGCGCGGTGGGAGTCCATGCCCCTTGGTACCGCACCGGCCCGGGGACCGCACACCCCGGGGGCGATGATGGTCCGGTGATCGACCCACGACGGCTGCGGGTGCTGCGCGCGCTCGCCGACCACGGCACGGTGACGGCCGCGGCGCGGGCGCTGCACCTCACGCCGTCCGCGGTGTCGCAGCAGTTGGCGGCCCTGGAGTCGGAGGCGGGGCACGAGCTGCTGCGGCGGCGGGGCCGGCGGGTGTCGCTGACGGCGGCCGGCGAGCTGCTGGTCGGGCACGCCACCGCGGTGGCCGCCGAGCTGGAGCGGGCGCAGGCCACGCTGGCCGCGTTCACGTCGGGCGCCACCGGGCGGGTGGAGGTCGGCAGCTTCGCGTCGGCGATCACGCAGGTGGTCGCGCCCGCGCTGGCCGCGCTGCGGGCGTCCGCGCCGGACGTGACGCTGCGGGTGCGGGACGTGGAGGGCCACGCCAGCGTGCCGCTGCTGCTCGACGGCGAGATCGACCTGGCGATCACCGAGGAGTACCGGCTGCGCACCGACGACCGGCGGCTGACCCGGTTCCCGCTCTACACCGAGCCGTTCGACGTGGTGCTGCCGCCGGCGCACCCGTTGGCGGGGCGGGCCGACGTCGACCTGGCCGGCCTCGCGGACGACGACTGGGTGGCGCCGCTGCCCGGCAACCCGGTGCGCGACGTCGTGCAGCTCGCGTGCGAGCACGCCGGCTTCGCGCCGCGCATCACGCACACGTCCGACGACTTCCGGGCCATCGGCGCGCTGGTGCACGCGGGCGCGGGGGTGGCGCTGGTGCCGCGCAACGCGGTGCGGGGCGTGCCGGTGCGCGGCGCGGCCCCGCTGCGTCGGGTGGTCGCGGCGGTGCGCCGGGGCAGCGAGGAGCACCCGTTGATCAGGCTGGTGCGGGACGCCCTGCTGGACGCCGTCGGTCAGTGAGGGGCGCGGGCGGCGAGCTTCGCCGACGCCGGGTCGGCCGCCGCCACCGCGCCGCGCGCCGCGAGCTGGCACAGGTCGAAGCTGGTCGAGGCGAGCTTCGCGCCGACGCCCGCCAGCGCGGTGTGGTTCATCGACAGGCTCGACACGCCCAGCCCGGTCAGCACGCAGGCCAGCAGCGGGTCGGCGGCGGCCTCGCCGCACACGCCCACCGGCTTGCCCGCGGCCGTGCCCGCCGCGCCGACCAGCTCGACCAGCCGGAGCAGGGCGGGCTGCCACGGGTCGTTGAGCGCGGCCACCGCGCCGACCTGCCGGTCCGCCGCGAACAGGTACTGCGCGAGGTCGTTGGTGCCGAGCGAGACGAAGTCGACCACGGCCAGGATCTCCCGGGCGGCCAGGGCCGCGGCGGGGATCTCGACCATCACGCCGGCGCGCCGCAGGCCGGCCGCCCGAGCCCGTTCCACGAACCACGCGGCCTCGGCGGCGGTGGCCACCATGGGCGCCATCACCGACACCTCGGCGTCGGTGTCGGCGGCGGCCAGGGCGATCGCTTCGAGCTGGCGTTCCAGCACGTCGGGGCGGTCGAAGGCGACCCGCAGGCCGCGCACGCCCAGCGCCGGGTTCGGCTCCGGCTCGGGCGCGAGGAACGGCAGCGGCTTGTCCGCCCCCGCGTCCAGCGTGCGCACCACGACCGGCTTGCCCGCGAACGGCGCGAGCACCGCCGCGTACGCCTGCCGCTGCTCGTCCACCGACGGCTCCGCCGACGCGGACAGGAAGCAGAACTCGGTCCGGAACAGGCCGACGCCCTCCGCGCCGGCGGCGGCCGCGGCGACCGCGTCGGCGGGCGAGCCGACGTTGCCGAGCACCTTCACCCGGTGCCCGTCGCGCAGCACGCCGACGCCGTTCCACTCCGCCCGGCCCGCGACGTGCGCGGCGCGGACCGTGCCGTCGGACGCCTGCACCAGGCCGGTGTCGCCGTCCACGAGCAGCGACGGCGCGTCGAGGTCGAGCACGCCGCGGCACGCGACCACGGCCGGGATGCCCAGCGAGCGGGCCAGGATCGCGGTGTGCGAGGTGGGGCCGCCCTCCTCGGTGACCAGCGCCAGCACCTTGGCCGGGTCGAGCCCGGCGGTGTCGGCGGGGGCCAGGTCGCGGGCCACCAGCACCGACGGCGAGGACAGCGGCGGCACGCCGGGCGGGGCGACGCCGAGCAGCTCGGCGACCAGGCGGTCGCGGACGTCGCGCACGTCCCGCGCCCGTTCGGCCATGTACCCGCCGGCCGCCTCCAGGGCGGTGATGAACCCGGCGGCGGCCTGGTGCACCGCGCGGGCGGCGGGCAGCGACTCGGTCGTCACGAGCTTCTCGGCCTGCGACAGCAGCGCGGGGTCGGCCGCCATCGCCGCCGTGGTCTCCAGCAGGTCCTTCGCCTCGCCGGTCGCGGCGGCGGCCCGGTCGCGCAGCCGGGCCACGACCGCGTCCGCGGCGGGCCTGATCCGCGCGGCCTCGGCCGCCGGGTCCGCGGGCGCCGGTCGCGCCGGTGGTTCGCCCAGGGGTTCGGCCACCCGGACCACCGGACCGGAAGCCCGTCCGGAACTCACCCCGACACCGCTCAGCCGCGTGCTCGACATGGTCTAGACCATACCCTTCAGCTCGACGGGACGTGAAGGACGAGCCGACGCCACACCGCGCCCACCCGCTACCCGGCCCGGCGCACGTCGTCGAGCGTCGGGTAGGACGGCTGCGCGCCGGGGGACGTCACCGACAGCGCGGCCACGCGGGCGGCGAACGCGGCGGCCTCGACCAGCGACGAGCCGGACGACAGGCCGACCGCCACCGCGCCCGCGAACGCGTCGCCCGCGCCCGTGGTGTCCACGACGGACACCTCCGGGGCGCCGACCTCCACCACGCCCGCGGGCGTGACGACGGCCGCGCCCCGCGCGCCGAGCGTGACCACGGCCGACTTCGGGCCCAGGTCGAGCAGGCCGGCCGCCGAGCCCGCCAGCGACGCGGCCTCGTGCTCGTTCACGATCAGGGGGTCCAGCAGGGCCAGCGCGTCGGCGGGCACCTCGACCACCGGCGACAGGTTCAGCACCGGCCGCACGCCCCGGTCCGCCGCGACGCGCACCGCGTGCGCCACCACGGCCGCCGGCACCTCCAGCGAGCACACCAGGACCGACACGTCGTCCCAGGCCACGGCGTCCACATCGGACCGGTCGAGGTCCGAGTTCGCGCCGGGCGCGACGACGATCGAGTTCTCGCCGTCCGGCGTCACGGTGATGTAGGCCAGGCCCGTGGGCCGCGACGACGTGCGCACGAAATCGGTGCGGACCCCCGACGACGACAGGGAGTCCAGCAGCAGTCGCCCGTACTGGTCCGCGCCCACCGCGCCGACGAACGCGACCGGCGCGCCGAGCCGGGCGGCGGCGACGGCGGTGTTCGCGCCCTTGCCGCCGGGCAGGACGGCGGTGTCGCCGCCGAGCACCGTCTCACCGGCGGCGGGGCGGCGGGGCACCGGGACGACGAGGTCCGCGTTGGCCGAGCCGAGCACGAGAACGGTCACGGTGGCACTCTGCCAGGGTCGGCGCGTGACCGGTTCGGGACCGGGCATTGAGTAGAGGTACGGATTCCGGATACCCGCCGTTCGGGCGATCCTGGTCACATGACCGGCACCGGGCAGGAACCCCTGATGAGGTTGGCAGACGAACTCGGCCACCTGGGCCGCCGCCTGGAGGCGGTGGGGCAGGAGTTGCACAGGTTCGGCGGCGGTGGGGCCGTGGCCACCGCCCCGTCGCCGACCGCGCCGCGACCGGCCGCCGAGCCGACGGCCGAGCCCGCCGAGCCGGCCGATCCGGCGCCGCGGACGACGTCCCGGCCGGACGACCCGGCCCCGCGAGCCGCGGCCGAGCCGACCGCCCCGGTCCCGCCGCAGGCGACCGGCCCGGCGACCCCCGACCCGGCAGCCGATCCGGTGGCACGCGCCGCCACCCGGTCGAGCGGCCCGGCCGCGCCAGGCGCGACGCCGACCCCCGGCCGGACCGCGCCGCACCAGGCCCCGCCGGTCGGCGCCGCGCCGCGCCGCGCCGTCCACCCCTACCCGCCGCACCAGGTCCACCAGGGCTGGGGCCCGCCCGTTCCGCACTGGACGCCCGCCCCTCCGCCGCCGCCCGGCCCGACCCTCTTCGACCGCCTCGCCAAGGACGGCGCGGGCAGCAAGCTCCTCGCCTGGGTCGGCGGCGCGGTCACGTTGCTGGGCGTCGTCCTGCTGCTCGTCCTCGCCGTGCAGCGCGGCTACCTCGGCCCGGTGCCCCGCGTCCTCGGCGGCGCGGCGCTGGGCGGCGTCCTCGTCGGCCTCGGCCTGTGGCTGCACCGCACCCCGGCCGGCCGCACCGGCGCGTTCGCCCTGGCCGCCACCGGCATCGCGGTGCTCTACCTGGACGTCATCGCGGCCACCTCGATCTACGGGTTCCTGCCCGCAGGGGGCGGCCTGGCCGCCGGGCTGCTCGTCGCGGGCGGCGGCCTGCTGCTCGCCCTGCGGTGGGACTCGGCCGCCCTCGCCATCGGCGTGGTCGCGGCCTGCGCGGTGTGCGCGCCCGTCCTCACCGAGGGGTTCACGCCGCTGCTGGTGGCGTTCCTGCTGGTCCTGAAGATCGCCGCGAGCCCGGTGCACCTCAAGCGCGACTGGCCGTGGCTCGCGGTCACCGCGGGCGTGCCGCCGCTGCTGGCGTCCGTGCTGGTGATCGGCCGCACGGACCAGCACGCGCTGGCCGGGATCGCCCTGCTGGCCGCCGTGATCGGCGTGGCGTCGGCCGTGCTCACGGTCAACGTCCGGCGCGACGACGTGACCGCGCTCGCCCTCGCGGTCGGCTCGCCGATGCCCGCCCTGCTGACCACCGCCGTCCTCGACCGCCTGCTCGGCGCGGGCGTCGCGGCGGCGGTCGCGGTGATGATGCTGGCGCTGTGGGCGGCCGGGCGGCGGTCGTTGCCGGGCAACTTCGGCGCGGCGGTCGGCGCGGTCGGCGTGTTCGCGGCGTTCCTGGCGACGGCGATGGCCCTGGACGGCGGCACGCGGGCCGCGGTGGTGCTGGCCGAGGCGTTGGTGCTGGCGTTCCTCGCGAAGGTGCTGTCCTCGCGCGGGCCGCTGGTCGGGTCGCTCGCGTTCGGCGTGATCGGCTTCCTGCTGACCACCGCGCACGCCGTGCCGCCGCGGCTGCTGCTGGACGCGCCGTGGCGCTGGGACACCGCGGGTTTCCTGGTGTCCGGCATGCTGACCGCGCTGGTCCTCGGCGCCCTCGCGGTCGTGCTGCCCTGGGTGGCCACGGGCCTGGGCGTGCTCGGCAGGCGGCCGTTCCCGTGGGTCGTCGCGGGTGTCGTCCTGCTGTACGCGGCGGCCGGTGTCGTGCTGTGCGCCGCGCTGCTGGTGTCGCAGGACGTCACCGGATTCCTCTTCGGTCACTCGATCGTGACCGTGTCGTGGACGGTCGCCGCGCTGGTGCTGCTGGTGCGCGGCATCGACCGGAGGCCCCTGCGGGTGGCCGGGTTGGTGCTGGTCGGGGCGGCGGTGGCGAAGCTGCTGCTGTTCGACATGGCCGCGTTGGACGGCATCGCGCGGGTGCTCGCGTTCATCGGCGCGGGTCTCGTCCTCCTGACGGCGGGCACCCGTTACGCCAAGCTGGTGGCAACCCGACGAATTTCGGCTGATTCGTAGCTCTGGGGATCCAAAACGACCCGGGCTGCGTCAACCTGGTGGTAGAGGTCTACGTCGTCGGGGTTGGACCACCGGTGCACGCGCACCGGGAGGAGTCCGGCGTCGGTCGTTTCGCCCCCCGAGCGACCGGCGCCGGGCGCACGCCACCGGCCCCGCCCACCCCGTCGTCGTCCGCGGCGGCCGCGGCCAAACCCCCGCTCACCCGGTCCGGCACGAATGGCACCCGGTCGTGGGACCGGGGTGGAACGCCACCGCGCGCCGGTGTTCCCATCCAGCCATGTGGGGCCGACGAAAGACCGCAGCGCTGGGCGCCGCCGCCGTCCTCCTCTCGGCCGCGCTGTCCGCCGCCGGGCAGGACCGGTCGCACGTCGTCACGGCCACCGGCGCCCCCGCGCCCCGGGCGTACGTGGTCGAGCACGGCGGGCGCGTGCAGGTCCTCGACACCGCCAACGGCCGCGTGGTGGCGAGCGCGAACACCGGCGCGTGGGCGACCGGCGCGGCGGTCGGGCCGGGCGGCCGGCGGGTGTACGTGGTCAACGGGTGGGCGGGCGTGATCACGGCCGTGGACCCGGTGGCGGGCCGGGTCGTCGGCCGCATCCACGTCCGGGCCCGGCTGGCGCAGGCGGTGCTGCGCCCCGACGGGCAACGGCTCTACGTCACCGGCGGCGGCGCGGTGGCGGTGGTGGACCCCGGCACGTTCCGGCTGGTCGCCGCGATCAAGGCCGGTGGCCAGCCGCAGGGCATCGCGGTCACCCCCGACGGTCGCCGGCTGTACGTGGCCAACGCGCAGGACGGCACGGTGAGCGTGCTCGACACGACGGCCGCGAGCCCGCTGAGGACCGTCGAGGTGGGCGGCATGCCGCAGCACGTGGCGATCAGCCCGGACGGCGACGCCGTCTACGTCAGCTCGCTCGACCCCGCCGAGGGCGGGGGCACGGTCACCATGATCGACCCCCGCGCCGACGAGGTGCGCTGGTCCGCGCCGATCGGCAAGGGCGCGGGCAGCGTCGCGGTCGGCCCCGACGGGCGGCACGTCTACGTCGCCCTCGACCGGCGGGTCGCCGTCGTGGACACCCGGACCCACGTCGCAAGGGCGTTGCGGGTCAGGGCGAAGACGCTCGCCATCCCGCCCGGCGACCGCCGCGTGTTCCTGGCGGGCGACCGCACGGCGACCGTGCTGGACGGCGCGGGCGACCGGGTGCTGACCACGTTCCTGCTCAGCGCCCTGGACCTCGGCGGCCGCGGCTTCACGACCGCGGCCGTCGCGTTCGAGCCCTCGGACGGGTCCCGGACCGACCGGTCCTAGACGGGCTGCGGCAGCCGGTCGTCCTCCGCCGGCGCTTCCTCGTGGATCGCCATCCGCTCCTGGATCCGCCGCATCGGGCCGGGAGCCCACCACGCGGCGTCGCCGAGCATCCGCATCACCGCGGGCACGAGCAGCATGCGCACCACGGTGGCGTCCAGCGCGAGCGCCAGGATCATGCCGACGCCGACGAAGCGCATCATCGTGATCTGCGAGAACGCGAACGCGCCGGTCACCACGATCAGCAGCAGCGCCGCCGCCGTGATCACGCGCCCGGTCTTGGCCAGACCGGCGGTCACCGCCTCCGCGCTGGACGCGCCGCGCCCGCGCGCCTCGACCATGCGGGACAGCAGGAACACCTCGTAGTCCGTGGACAGGCCGAACACCACGGCCGCCATCAGCACCACGATCCCCGACTCCAGCGGCGCGGGCGTGACGCCGAGCAGCGACGCGCCGTGCCCGTCCTGGAACACCCACACCAGCACGCCGAACGTGGCGGACAGGCTCAGCGCGCTCATCACCACGGCCTTGATCGGCAGCAGCACCGACCCGAACGCCAGGAACATCAGCACGAACGTCGCGCCCACCAGCAGCAGCGCCATCCACGGCAGCTTGTCCGCGATGGCGTCGAGGCTGTCGGACACCATCGCCGTGCTGCCGCCGACCAGCACCTCGTCACCGGGGCCGTCCAGCGCCCGCACGTCCCGCAGCGCCTGCTTCGACTCGTCGCTCAACGCGTCCTGGTCCAGCCCGGCGTTGACCAGCCACACGCCGTTGGCGGGCTGCGGCACGACCTGCGCCTCGCCGACGCCGGGCACCGCGGCCACCTCGCCGGCGAACGCCTGCACCTCGGCGGGCGACGGGTCGCCGGTGACCACGATCTTGAAGCCGGAGTTGGACAGCGCGGCGAAGTCCCGGTTGACCGTCTCGGCGGCGACCCGCGCGGGGTTGCCCTCGGGCAGCACCTTCTCGGTGACCTCGCCGAACTTCACGCCCAGGAACGGCGAGCCGAGCGCGAGCAGCACCAGCACGATCGGCAGCGCGACCAGCACCGGGCGCTTCATCACGCGGCCGGCGAGCCGGCGCCAGCCCGCCTCGGACGGCACCTTGTCCTTGCGCCACGGCATCGCGAGCTTGTCCACGCGGCGGCCGAGGACGGCCAGCAGCGCGGGCAGCAGGGTCAGCGACACGGCCGCCGCGATCGCCACCGCCGACATGCCGCCGTAGCTCAGGGACTTCAGGAACCCGTGCGGGAACAGCAGGAGGCCGGCGAGCGCGATCACCAGCAGGGTCGCCGAGAACAGCACGGTGCGCCCGGCGGACATGACGGTGCGGCGCACGGCGTCCGGCGTGGCGCGGCCCGCGGCCAGCTCCTCGCGGAACCGGCCGACCATGAACAGCCCGTAGTCGATCGCCATGCCGAGGCCGAGCAGGCTGGCCACGTTGACCGCGAACGAGTTCACGTCGGCGACCAGCGAGACCGCGTGCAGCACGCCCAGCGAGCCGGCGATGGCGAGACCGCCGACCAGCACCGGCAGCGACGCGGCGACCAGGCCGCCGAAGATGACGACGAGCAGCACCAGCACGATCGGCAGGGAGATCGCCTCGGCCTTGGTGAGGTCGGAGGCGGACATGTCGCTGATCGCCTTCTGGGTCGGCACCAAGCCGCCGACCTGCGAGCCCACCCCGTCGACCGCGAGCCGGTCGGCGATCTGCTCGTACTGCTTGAGCTGCGTGTTGGAGTCGCCCGAGCGCAGCGTGATCACCACGAGCGACTTGCCGCTCTCCGGCGACGGGTACGGCGGCTGCACCTGCAGCACGGCGTCGGTCGGCAGGCCGGACAGCTCGCCCGCGATCTGCTGCAACCGGGCCGGGTCGGTGGTGTCGTACACCACCAGGACGTCGCCGCCCTGCCGGCCGAACGCGTCCTGCGCCACCTGGTTCGCCCGCGCGGCCTCGCTGTCCGGCGCCTCGTAGCCGCCCTGGCTCAGCCGGTCGAACACGCCGAGGCCCCAGATGCCCCCGGCGACCGCGAGGACCACCGTCGCGATCAGCACCACCCACCTGCGGCGGTACGCCAGCGATCCCCACTTCGCGAACACGCGTCCTCCCAGGCTGGGTGGGTTACCGTTGCGTGAAGGGCGTCAATTCTGTAAACACCGTTCACCAAACCTGTCCCGAAGTTATACCCCGGTGAACGGCGTTTACAACCTGATTGGGTGACATATGACCGAGGCCACTCGCCGCGAACGGCTACGCGCTGAGACTGAGCGTGACATCCGGCGACAGGCCCGCGCCCTGCTCGTGGAGCACGGCCGGGACGCCGTGACTCTGCGTGCCATCGCACGCGAACTCGGCATCACCGCCCCGGCCCTGTACCGGTACTACGACTCGCGCGAGGACCTGCTCCGCCGGCTCGCCGAGGACATCTGCACCGACCTCGCCGCGGAGCTGAACGCGGACCTCGCCGCCATCGCCGAGGACGACGTCAGCGCGCAGGTCTACGCGGTGTGCCGCGGCTTCCGCCGCTGGGCGCTGGCGCACCCGCAGGAGTTCACGCTGGTGTTCGCGTCCACCGAGGGCACGCTCGGCACGTGCGCCCCGGAGGAGGACCGCGACCGGGTCGGCGACCAGTTCGGCCGGGTGTTCCTCGAGGTCGCGGGCAGGTTGATCGCGAGCCACCCGCTGCCGGACGACCTGGACGACGACGTGCCGGCGAACCTGCGCGCCGACCTCGCGGCGTTCCAGCGGGTGCTGCTGGCGACCGTGAACGACCGCGGCGTCGAGGTGGACGAGCACGTCCTGTCGCTGAGCGCGGTCTACCACATCACGCAGTCGTGGGTCCGCATCTACGGCCACGTCGCCCTGGAGGTCTTCGGCCGGTTCCCGTTCGCGGTGTCCAACCCGGAGCCGATGTTCGACTCGATGCTGGACCGGATCCTGGGCGAGATGGGTTTCCCTCCGCAACCGTGAGGTGCGACGTCCGGGCATACCTGCTGGGCCGTTCGAGCGCTTTTCACCCCCGCGCCACAACCAGGGGCACCCGGCCGGGGTTGCATGGGTGGGCCGCACGGCGGGAACGACCCGGGGAGGGGGGACGGTGGCGCGGAAGGGTTCGGACAAGGGTTCCGGGGGAGTGGCGCTGGTGGCCGCGGTGCTCGTCGTCCTCGCGGGCGCGGGCGGGGCCGGCGGCGCGGCGCTGAACTCGGGCGCGGGTGGCGCCGGCGGCGCGGCGGCGCCGGTGGAGAGCATCGGCGTGCGCAAGTGGGACGCCAAGCGCGCGGCCCGGGGCGGTGACGCCGCGGGCGCGATGGGCCACCTGGGCGTCGGCATCGACAAGCAGGCGCTGCGGCAGGAGCTGGACTGCGCGGCCAACTCGTTCGGGCAGGTGCGCGAGTTCTTCGAGCGCACGCCGTGCACCGCGCTGGACCGACTGCTGCTCGCCGTCGCCGACCAGGCCGGCAACGCGGCCGTGGTCTCCGTGGTGTGGGTGACGTTCCCCGGCCGCAACCAGGCGCGGCAGTTCGACCGGGTCGTCGACACCGCGGGCTCGGGCGACGTGACGCCGCTCAGCGGCGCGGTGGTCGGCCTGCCGGACATCCGGTTCACCGCCGAGCACTACTGGTCGGAGACCAGGGACACCACGATCACCATCGCCGAGTCCGAACCGGCGACCGGGCGCGTCGAGCCCGACCTGCTCGACGCGATGACCGAAGTGGCCGCCCAGTTGCCCCGTCCGTAGGAACCCCGCTACAGCACCACGTTGACCAGCCGGCCCGGCACCACGATCACCTTGCGCGGCGTGCCGCCGTTCAGCAGCTCGGCCACCTTGGCGTCGGCCAGCGCCGCCGCCCGCACCTCGTCCGACGACGCGGAGGCGGGCACGACCACGCGCGCCTTCACCTTGCCGTTGACCTGGATCGGGTACTCGACCGTGTCCTCGACCAGGTACTCCTCCGCCGCGGTCGGGAACGGGCCGTGCGCCAGCGACTCGGTGTGGCCCAGCCTGGCCCACAGCTCCTCGGCGACGTGCGGGCTCAGCGGGGCCAGCATCAGCACCAGCGGCTCGGCCACGACGCGCGGCGCGCCGCCCGGGAAGTGCTTGGTGACGTGGTTGTTCAGCTCGATCAGCTTCGCGCCCGCGGTGTTGTAGCGCAGGTTCGCGTAGTCGTCGTGCACGCCCGCGATCGTCCTGTGCAGCACCCGCAGCGTCTCCTCGCCGGGGTCGACGTCGGTGACGCGCAGCTCGCCCGTGGTCTCGTCGACCAGGTTGCGCCACAGCCGCTGCAGGAACCGCTGCGCGCCCACGACGTCCTTGGTCGCCCACGGCCGCGAGACGTCCATCGGGCCCATCGACATCTCGTACAGCCGGAACGTGTCCGCGCCGTACTTCTCGCACATCTCGTCCGGCGTGACGACGTTCTTCAGGCTCTTGCCCATCTTGCCGTACTCGCGGCGCACCTCCTCGCCCTCGAAGAAGTACCTGCCGTCACGCTCCTCCACCCGCTCGGCGGGCACGTACGTGCCGCGCGCGTCGGTGTAGGCGTACGCCTCGATGTAGCCCTGGTTGAACAGCCGCCGGTACGGCTCGTCACCGGACACGTGGCCCAGGTCGAACAGCACCTTCTGCCAGAACCGGGCGTACAGCAGGTGCAGCACGGCGTGCTCCACGCCGCCGATGTACAGGTCGACGCCGCCGGGGTCGTTCGCGCCGTGCTCGGCCGGGCGCGGGCCCAGCCAGTAGCGCTCGTTCTCCGCGTTGACGAACCGGTCCGGCTCGGTCGGGTCCACGTACCGCAGCTGGTACCAGCACGAACCCGCCCAGTTGGGCATGGTGTTGGTCTCGCGGCGGTAGCGCTTCGGCCCGTCGCCCAGGTCCAGCTCGACGGTCACCCAGTCCTCGGCGCGCGACAGCGGCGGGGACGGCTCGGAGTCCGCGTCCTCCGGGTCGAACGTCCGCGGCGAGTAGTCGTCCACGTCCGGCAGCTCGATCGGCAGCATCGACTCCGGCACCGCGATCGGCGTGCCGTCCTCGTCGTACACGATCGGGAACGGCTCGCCCCAGTACCGCTGCCGCGAGAACAGCCAGTCGCGCAGCTTGAACTGCACGGTGCCCTCGCCCCGGCCCTGCTCCTCCAGCCAGGCGATGATCTTCTTCTTGGCCGCGTCGACGTCCAGCCCGTCCAGGCTGACGCTGCTCTCGTGGCTCGAGTTCACCGCCGGGCCGGCGCCCGTGTACGCCTCGCCGTCGAAGTCCGCGGGCGGCTGCACGGTCCGGATGATCGGCAGGTCGAACGCCTTGGCGAAGTCCCAGTCGCGCTGGTCCTGGCCGGGCACCGCCATGATCGCGCCGGTGCCGTAGCCCATCAGCACGTAGTCCGCGACGTACACCGGGATCCGCGCGCCGTTGACCGGGTTCGTCGCGTGCGCGCCGGTGAAGACGCCGGTCTTCTCCTTGTTCTCCTGCCGGTCCAGCTCGGACTTGCGGGACACCTCGGCGCGGTAGGCGGCGATGGCGTCCGCCTGCTCGGCGGAGGCGATCACGTCCACCAGCGGGTGCTCGGGCGCCAGCACCATGTACGTCGCGCCGAACAGCGTGTCCGGCCGGGTGGTGAACACCTCGATGTCGACGCCGTCGTGGCCCGCCACCGCGAACTTGACCCGGGCGCCGTGCGAGCGCCCGATCCAGTTGCGCTGCATCGCCTTGATCTTGTCCGGCCAGTCCAGCCGGTCCAGGTCGTCGATCAGCCGGTCGGAGTACGCGGTGATCCGCATCATCCACTGGCGCAGCGAGCGCCGGAACACCGGGAAGTTGCCGCGCTCGCTGCGGCCGTCCGCGGTGACCTCCTCGTTCGCCAGCACGGTGCCCAGGCCGGGGCACCAGTTCACCGGCGCCTCGGACAGGTACACCAGGCGGTGCTGCCCCAGCAGCTTCTCCCGCTCGGCCCGGGTCATCTCGGCCCACGGCTTGTCCGGCGTGGGCCGCTCACCCGAGGCGTACCGGGCCTCCAGCTCGGCGATCGGCCGGGCCTTGCCCGCCTCGGGGTCGTACCAGGAGTTGAAGATCTGCAGGAAGATCCACTGGGTCCACTTGTAGTAGTCCGGGTCGATCGTGGAGATGCGCCGGCGCTCGTCGTGGCCCAGGCCCAGCCTGCGGATCTGCCGCAGGTAGGTCTGGATGTTGTCCTCGGTGGTCTTGCGCGGGTGCTGCCCGGTCTGCACGGCGTACTGCTCGGCGGGCAGGCCGAACGCGTCGAAGCCCATCGTGTGCAGCACGTTGCGGCCGTTCATCCGGTGGTACCGGGCGAACACGTCGGTGCCGATGAAGCCCAGCGGGTGGCCGACGTGCAGGCCGGAGCCGGAGGGGTAGGGGAACATGTCCTGCACGAACAGCTTGTCGGCGGGCACGTCGCCCCGGAGCGGCCCGACGGGGTTCGGCGCGTGGAAGGTGCCCTGCTCCTCCCAGTGCTGCTGCCAGCGCCGCTCGATCTCGCCGGCCAGCTCGGCGGTGTAGCGGTAGGCGGGCGTCGCGTCCGCCGCGTCCGTGCTCATCGGGATGTCCCTCTCCATCGGTACCTGCCCCTGACATGACGAAACCCCCCAGCCGCGGAAGGGCGTGAGGGGTTGCCGCGCGGACCCGGTTGACGGGGCCCCGCGCGGCTAGCTAAGGAGCAGGCGGGCCTTGCTCATGCCGTCCACGGTATCAGCGCAGCGCAAGCGCGATGAACCGGGTGAACTCCTCGGCCGCGAAGTTGTCGTCGCTGACCAGCAGCAGGGTGCGCCCGCCGGAGGCCGGGCGCGGCCCCCACGCGAGCCCCTCGACGTTGTCGATCACGGGCAGCGGGAAGTCGTGCAGGTCGGCGAGCTGCCTCTTGCGGACCGGGCGGACGTCGTCGCCGAGGACGTCCCGGCCGCGCACGTCCGTCGCGCCCGCGAGGTCGACCTGGAAGAGGCGGACCTTGTAGTCGGCGCCGGGCACCCAGGTGCGCTCGAGCGCGTAGTAGCGGCCGGGGACTTTCGGGTCGGCCAGGATCGCGGGCACGCCGGTGTCCGGGCCCCACGGTCCGGGTTCGGGCTCGGCGAACAGCGGCTCCAGCGGGTAGGCGTGCTGGCGCACGACCGCGCCGTCGCGGGTCTGCACGGTGAGGCGGGTGAACGCGCCCCGGTCCGCCGTCGGCAGGTCGCCGTCCTGGAGCAGCGGACCCTCGACCACGCTGGTCAGCAGCGCGCCGTCGGGCGAGAACGCGATCGCCTCCAGGGCGAGGTTGCGGCGCGGTCCGCGGCCCGGGGTGAACGCGTAGTTCGCCGGCAGCGGCAGGGAACCGGCGTACGCGCCGTCCCGGCCGGCCCGCTGGATGGACGGCTGCACCACGACCGCCCCCTCGGACGCGGGCCGCTCGCCCTCCTGGCTCCACCAGTAGTCCCCGGTCACCGGGTCGACGCGGATCTCCTCGGGGTCGACGGTGCGGCCGTCGGCCGCGGCCGGCGCGGAGTAGGTGCCCCCGTCGGGGTGGCGCAGCGCGTGCGTGCCGGTGATGCGGACGTCGGGCGCGCCGGAGACGTCGAGGTCCACCTCGGCGGTGTAGAAGCGGGCCGGGGCCGTGTACGACCGGTCGTCGCTGATCAGGACGTACCCGCCGGTGACCGGGTCGCGGTCGACGCCGGACAGGCCGCCGACCGTGGTGCCCTCGAACGCCATCGCGTGCGGGAGCGTGGTCTGGCCGAGGAAGCGGACCGCGGGCGCGGCCGTGGCGGCGGGCGCGGCCGTGACGAGCACGGCGGCGACGACCGGCCCGACCAGGCAAGATCGAATTCGCATGGTCCGAGCTTCCCGACCGCGCCGACCCGTGCGTAAGGACACCTTCGGGTGAAGCCGGGCCTGGTTCGACCAAGATCGAAGCACCGGCCTACCCTCGTCGGTGTGAACATCGTGCTGCCTGTGGTGCTGGGTGTGATCGGGGTCGCGTTCGCGGCGATCGGCTTCCTCGGCGTGCGGGGCCGACTGCACCGCAACCGGTTCTTCGGCGTGCGCACCAAGGCCGCGCTGCGCGACGACGAGGCGTTCGCGCTGGCCAACAGGATCGCCGGCGTGCCGAACATGACGGCGGGCGCGATCGCCGTCGTGGCCGCCGCCGCGTCGGCCGTCAACCCGGCGTCCGCGCTGGTCATCGGCCTGATCGGGCTGGTCGGCAGCGTGGCCGTCGCGACCGCGGGCGGCGTGCTGGGGCACCGGGCCGCCGAGGCGATGCCCGAGCCGGTCCCGGCGGGCTGCGGCGGGTGCGCGTGCGCCGGCGGCGGCTGCGGCGTGCTGACCCGCGCCTGACGCCGGTCCCCGCCGGGTCAGTTCCGGCGGATGTCGACCGGGAACGTGGCGAGCAGCGCCGTCGGCATGCCCTGGCGGCGCAGCACGCGGCCCCACAGGTCGACGTTCGGCGGGGTGAGCACGTCGTCGGGCAGGCCCTTCACCACGATCCAGTCGCCGCGGCCGATCTCGCCGCCCAACTGGCCCTCTCCCCACCCGGAGTACCCGGCGAACACGCGCATCCCGCGCACCTTCGCCACCAGCACGTCCGGGTCGGCGTCGAGGTCGACCAACGCCACCGGACCGTGGACGCCAACCACACCTTCGAGTGACGCCAGGTCCTCGCCGGTGCGCAGCGCGGCCAGGCACAACGCCGTCTTCTGCTCCACCGGCCCGCCGATGTAGACGGCCTGCGGGCGGCTGACGTGCGGACCCCACGCGGGCAGCACGTCGTGCACCGCGACCTCGCTGGGGCGGTTCAGCACCACCCCGAGGCTGCCCTCCTCCCGGTGGTCGATGACGTAGACCACCGTCCGGCGGAAGTTGGGGTCGGTCAGAGTCGGTGCCGCGACCAGCAGGGAACCCGGTTCGACATCGGCATCAGGGCGCACACCACGCATGATCCCAGACAACGGCCGTGACCAAGGCGACACGACGCCTCGGCCGCGGGGGAACATCCGGGTTACCGTGTTCGTTGCAGTACACGTCAGGCGCCATCGAGTCCCCCGGGCCCACTTGAAAGCCTGCGCGGAATACCGTCCGGCTGGAGCCGCGCAGCGCCACCCGCCGAGAGGCGACCGGGCGCCTGGCACCAGGGAGGCCGGACCCCACGCGGGGTCCGGCCTTCGTGGTTCCCGCGGCCGGGGGCATAGGCTCGTGCCGTGACCACTGCCGGCAGCACCGCGGCGAAGCACCACCTCGGTGTCCGCAAGCTCCTCGCGGTGGCGGGTTTCCGCCGGTTGCTGGCTACCCGGCTCGCGGCCCAGTGGGGCGACGGCCTGTTCCAGGCCGGTCTCGCGGGCGCGGTCCTGTTCAACCCCGAGCGCCACGCGGACCCGCTCGCCGTCGCGGCCGGGTTCGCCGTGCTGCTGCTCCCGTACTCCGTGGTCGGCCCGTTCGCGGGCGCCCTGCTGGACCGGTGGGACCGCCGCCGGGTGCTGGTGGTGGCGAACCTCACGCGCGCCGTCTTCATCCTGCTCACCGCGGTGGCCGTCGGCCTGGGGCTGGACGGCCTGCCGCTGTACGCCTCGGCGCTGTTCGTCACCGGGGTCAGCCGGTTCGTCGGCTCCGGCCTGTCCGCGTCCCTGCCGCACGTGGTCGACGCCGACCACCTGGTCGAGGCGAACGCGTTCGTCACCACGCTCGGCGCGCTGACCGCCGTGCTCGGCGCGGGGTGCGCGGTGGGCCTGCGGTCGGTGCTGGGCGCCGGCGACGACGGCTCGGCGTGGACCACGACGTTCGCCGTGCTCGGTTCGCTGGCCGCCGCCTTCCTGGCGTCCCGCTTCGCCCGTGGCGCGCTCGGGCCCGACGAGGTGGACGAGCCCAGCCGCACGCTGACCGCGGTCGCCCTGGGCCTGCTGGACGGCGCGCGGGCCGCCTGGCGCGCGCCCGCCGTCGCCGCCGCGCTGCTCGCGCTGCTCGCCCACCGGGCCGCGTTCGGCGCGTCGTTGCTGCTCACGCTGCTGCTGATGCGCACCACGTTCACCGACTTCGGGCCGTTCCGGGCGGGCATGGCGGGGCTCGGCGAGGTCGCCGTCGCGGGCGGCGCGGGCATCCTGGTCGCGGGCCTGGTCACCGACCGGGTCGTGGACGTGCTCGGCCGGCGCGGCGCGATCTGCGGCGCGCTACTGCTGGCCGCGGTCACCCAGCTCGGCCTCGGCCTGCCGATGCTGCTGCCCACCACCCTGGTCGCGTCCTTCGTGCTCACGTTCGCGGGCCAGGTGGTGAAGCTGTGCGTGGACGCGGCCGTGCAGGGCGACATCGGCGACGAGGTCCGCGGCCGGGTGTTCGCCCTGTACGACACGCTGTTCAACGCCACCCAGGTGGCGGCCGTCACCGCCGCGGCGGCCGTGGTCCCGCTCGACGGCCGGTCACCCGGCCTGCTGGTCGCCGCCACGGTGACCTACCTGCTCGGCCTGGTCGGCTACCTGGCGCTGGCCAGGCGGTCGGCCGCCCTCAGCGCGGCAGGGGCAGGCGGATGATGCCCGTCTCGTGCGCGTAGACCACCGCGGCCATCCGGTCGCGCAGGTTCAGTGCCCGCAGGATCTCCGACACCACCGCGCCCACCTGCTGCTGGCTCAGCGCCAGCACCCGCGCTATCTCGTGGTCGGCGAGCCCCCTGGCCAGGCAGCGGAGCACGGCCCGCTGCCGGTCGTCCAGCCCGTCCAGGCCCTGTGCCCGGGCGCCCCCCTCGGACAGTCCCCAAGCGTTCATGCGACACCACCCCCAGTGCGCGTTCGACGCACACAGTCATGGTGTCGCAACGGCCTGTCACTGGCCAAGCCGAAAGCCCGAGATTGGTCACTTGGTGTTAGTCACCCGGTGGCCGGACGCCCTCCGCGCGCGCCCACGCGAGCAACTCCGCGACCGCCTCGTCGTGGTCGAGCGGACCGCGGTCCAGCCGCAGCTCCTTGAGGAACTTCCACGCCTTGCCGACCAGCGGCCCCGGCGGCAGGCCCAGCAGCCGCATGATCTCGTTGCCGTCGAGGTCGGGCCGGACGCGCTTGAGGTCCTCCTCGGCGGCGATCCGCTCGATGCGGCGCTCCAGGTCGTCGTAGGTGCGCTGCAACGCGTTGGCCTTGCGCCGGTTGCGCGTCGTGCAGTCGGCGCGGACCAGCTTGTGCAGGCGGGGCAGCAGGTGACCCGCGTCGGTGACGTACCGGCGCACCGCCGAGTCGGTCCACCCGCCGCTGCCGTAGCCGTGGAAGCGCAGGTGGAGGTACACGAGCTGGGCGACGTCCTCGATGACCTCCTTCGAGTACTTCAACGCGCGCAAACGCTTGCGGACCATCTTCGCCCCGACCACCTCGTGGTGGTGGAACGACACCCCGCCGCCCTCCTCGAACCGCCGCGTGTCCGGCTTGCCCACGTCGTGCAGCAGCGCGGCCAGCCGCAGCACCAGGTCCGGCCCGGTGTCGCCCTCCAGGTCGACGGCCTGGTCGAGCACGACCAGCGAGTGGTGGTAGACGTCCTTGTGCTGGTGGTGCTCGTCGATCTCCAGCTTCATCGCGGGCAGCTCGGGCAGCACCACGTCGGCGAGCCGGGCCTCGACCATCAGCTCGACGCCCGCGCGCGGGTGCGCGCCGGTGAGCAGCTTGGACAGCTCGACCTGCACCCGTTCCGCGGTGATGCGGGTCAGCTCGCCGGCCATGGCCGCCATGGCGTCGAGCACGCGCGGCGCGACGGTGAAGCCGAGCTGGGAGACGAACCGGGCCGCGCGCAGCATCCGCAGCGGGTCGTCGGAGAACGACTCCTGCGGGGTCGCGGGGGTGTCCAGCACCTTCGCCCGCAGCGCCTCGCGGCCGCCGGTCGGGTCGATGAGCTGCCGGTTCACCACGTCGTAGGCCATCGCGTTGACCGTGAAGTCGCGGCGGACCAGGTCGCCCTCGACGGTGTCGCCGAAGGTCACCTCGGGGTTGCGGGTCACGCCGTCGTAGGTGTCCGCGCGGAACGTGGTGATCTCGACCGTCTGCCCGTACTTGGTCGCGCCGACCGTGCCGAACGCGATGCCGGTGTCCCAGATCGCGTCCGCCCAGCCCTTGAGCAGGGACAGGATCCGCGGCGGGCGCGCGTCGGTGGTGAAGTCGAGGTCGCCGGACAGCCGCCCGAGCACGGCGTCGCGCACGCTGCCGCCCACCAGGTACAGGCGGTGGCCCGCGGCGGCGAAGCGGGCGGCCAGTTCCTCGGCGACGGGGAGGGCGCTGAGCTGTTCCACCACGGCATTGTCCTGCCCAGGAGAAGTGGCGGTGGGTGCGAGTGGTCCGGACACGGGGAGCCAGGGTACTGGGCGCGACCACGCCGGCAGAACGAGTTGTCCACAGGGGACCACCCGATGTCGATCACGGGCGGCAACGCCCTGGCCACGTCCCGTAATCGCTGGTCGCCACTACCATCAGAGCATGCCCCAGTCGTCCGGTCGCTCCGGCGGTCCCAAGCCGAGGCGCCGGACCCGGCGCCGCGGTCGCCGGCTGAAGACGGTCGACGAGACGTCCGCGGGCGGGCTCGTGCTGGACTTCGAGCAGCACGTCGCCGCGATCATCGGGCGGCTGGACCGCCGCGGCCGGCTGCTGTGGTCGCTGCCCAAGGGCCACATCGAGGCCGGGGAGACCGCGGAACAGACCGCGGTGCGCGAGGTCGCCGAGGAGACGGGTATTCATAGCAGGGTGCTCCGCCCCCTCGGCTCGATCGACTACTGGTTCGTCGCCGAGGACCGGCGGGTGCACAAGACCGTCCACCACTTCCTGCTGGAGGCGGTGGGTGGCGAGCTTTCCGACGAAGACGTGGAGGTCACCGAGGTGGCGTGGGTGCCCCTGGGCGAACTGGACGACCGGCTCGCCTACGCGGACGAGCGTCGACTGGTGCGCCGAGCCGCCGAACTGCTCGCCGAGTACCAGACGGACGGAGCGGAGTCGGCGTGAAGCGACTGCTGTCCGCACTCGCGGCGGCGGGGATCCTGGTCGTGACGACGGCGTCCGCGGCCCCCGCGGCGCCCGGCGACAACGGGCGGCTGCCCATCCGACCGGCGCCCGCGACCCAGGTGTGGGCCACCAGGGCGTTGTCCAGCCAGCCCGGCCAGCAGTCGCAGGTGTGGCTGCGCCTGGACGTCGAGGTGATGACCCCGCGGGTGATCACGTCCGACGGTCCCGACTCCGTCACCATCTCCGGCAAGGTGGTCAACGTCGGCGACCGGCCGATCGAGGACATCGAGCTGCGCCTGGAGCGCGGCGAGGCGCTGACCACCGAGGAAGAGGTCCGCAAGGCGCTGCGCGAGCCGACCGACGCCGAACTCGTGCAGCCCAACTTCACCCCGGTCGCCGACCGGCTGGAGCAGAACGAGTCGAAGCCGTTCGAGCTGACCGTGCCGCTGCGGGGCAACGGCCCGACCTCGTTGCGGATCACCGAGCCGGGCATCTACCCGATCCTGGCGAACATCAACGGCGTCCCCGACTTCGGCGGGCGCGCCCGGCTGGCCGCGCTGAGCACCCTGCTGCCCGTGCTCGCGATGCCCGGCGGCGAGGCGCCGACGCCGCCCGACAACCCGGCCAAGCTCACCCTGCTGTGGCCGCTGGCCGACCGGCCGCGCGTGGTCTCCACCTCGCCGACCGTGCTCACCGACGACGACCTGGCCGGCTCCGTGTCCATGGGTGGCCGGCTGTACGGCCTGCTCATGGCCTACGAGTCGGCGCTGGCGAGCCCGTTGGCGGCCGGGGTGTGCCTGGCCGTCGACCCGGACCTGCTGCGCACGGTGGACGCGATGACCCGCGGCTACGAGGTGCGCGGCAAGGGCGAGGGCAAGGGCCGCAGCGGCGCGGAGCTGTGGCTCGACCGGCTGCGCCTGCTGGTCGCCGGGCGGTGCGTGATCGCGCTGCCCGACGCGGACGCCGACCTCGTGGCGCTGTCGCGCGCCCAGCTCACCGGTCTGGGCGAACTCGCGCTCGGCGGCGCGGAGGTGGTCCGCCAGATCCTCGGCGTGCAGCCGACCCAGGGCCTGACCTGGCCCGACGACGGCGTGCTCGACCAGCAGGCGCTGTCGGACCTGACCCGGCGCGGGGTCACCTCGCTGGTGCTGGACCAGTCGGCCGTCGCGGGCACGCCCGGCACCGGGCCGGTCCGGTTCGACCAGGCCGAGGGCACGCCGGTCACCGCCGTGCGCATCGACGGCATGGTCTCCGACGCGTTGCAGGGCGCCGCGACCACGCGGCCGGTCGCGGGCGTGACCACGCCGAGCGAGACCCGGCCGGTGTCGGTGCAGAACGCGCTGGCCGCGCTCACGTTCCGGGCGGGCTTCCAGAGCACCGGGCAGCACGTGGTCGTCGCGCCGCCGCGCCGGTGGAACGCGCCGACCGGCGAGGTCGACACGTTGCTGCGCACGGCGAAGTCCCTGGTCGCGGGCAACTTCGCGACCGCCGTCGGGCTGGAGTCGCTGCTCGCCGCCCCTCCGGAGCAGACCGCGGCGCTGAGCTACCCGGTCGAGGCGGGCGCGCGCGAGGTGCCGCCCGCGGTCACCGCGTCGGTGTCCGAGTCGTGGGGCGGGCTCCAGCAGCTCGCGGAGTCGATGAGCCAACCGGACGCGGCGTCCGCCGCGCCGGGCGACCTGATCGACCCGCTGCGGATGAGCCTGCTGCGTGCCGTGTCGGGCGCGTGGCGGGGCAACGAGGACGGGGCGCGCGCCGCGTTGACGGTGGCCCGCGACCAGATCGACGGGCTGCGCGACCAGGTCACGGTGACCGAGCCGAACAGCCCGATCCTGCTCGGCTCCGGCGACAGCCCGATCCCGCTGTCCATCAAGAACCGGCTCGACGTGCGGATCACGGTGCGGATCGTGATCGAGGACACGCCGGGCATCGTGGCCAAGGACCTGTCCGACATCGAGCTGCCCGCGCGCGGCGACCGCCTCGTGCGGGTGCCGGTGGAGGTGCAGCGGTCCGGGCGCTTCCCGGTGCACGTCCGCCTGGTCACGACCAGCGGCGTCGAGCTGGGCCAACGGGCCCGGCTGGAGGTGTCGTCGTCCGCGTACGGGACGATCACCGTCGTGATCACCGGCCTGGCCGGCGCCGCGCTGGTGCTGCTGTCCGCGCGGCGGATCTACCGCCGGGTCCGCGCGTCGCGGGCCGCCGCGGCGCAGGTGCCGGACGACGCGAGCGCGGTCACGCCCCCGGAGAGGTCGAACGCGAGTTGAGCGGAACAACCACGGTGACGCAGGAGCAGCAGCCGCAGGGCGGCCCGTCGCTGGCGCGCGCCAGCGGCTCGATGGCCATCGCCACGATCGTCAGCCGCGCCTCCGGGCTGCTGTCCAAGCTGCTGCTGATCACGATCGTCGGCGTCGACGTGCTCAACGACTCCTACCAGGTCGCGACCACGCTCCCGACGATGATCAACGAGCTGCTGCTCGGCGGCGTGCTGACCAGCGTGGCCATCCCGCTGCTGGTGCGCGCCGAGAAGGAGGACGGCGACAACGGCGAGTCGTACGCCCAGTGGATGATCACCATGTCGGCGGTGGTCCTGGGCGTCGGCACGATCATCGCGATCGCCTGCGCGCCGCTGCTGACCGGGCTGTTCATCGACTCGTCCGACGCGAACCCCGAGCTGGTCACCGCGTTCGCCTACCTGGTGCTGCCCGGCATCGTGTTCTACGGGCTGTCCGCGCTGATCGGCGCGATCCTCAACACCCGGCACGTGTTCGGCCTGCCCACGTGGGCGCCGGTGCTCAACAACCTCGTCGTGATCATCACGCTGGTCGTGTACTGGCTCATGCCGGGCGAGATCTCCCTCGACCCGGTGCGGATGGGCGAGCCGAAGCTGCTCGTCCTCGGCCTCGGCACGATGCTCGGCGTGGCGGTCCAGGCGTCCGTGCTGGTGCCCGCGCTGCGGCGGACCGGGTTCCGGTTCCGCTGGCGGTGGGGCTGGGACCGGCGGCTGTCGGAGTTCGGCGGCCTCGCGTTCTGGGTGCTGCTGTACGTGGCGCTCGGGTTCGTCAGCATGGTGGTGCTGACCAAGGTCGCGACGCACGACAGCGGCGCGATCACGGTCTACAACATGCAGTGGCTGATCGCCCAGGTGCCCTACGGGGTGCTGGGCGTGTCGCTGCTGACCGCGCTCATGCCGAAGATGAGCCGCGCGGCGGCGGCGCACGACACCAACGCCCTGGTGGGCGACCTGGCGTTCGGCAACCGGATGTCGTCGATCCTGCTGATGCCGTTCAGCGCGCTGATGACGGTGTCCGGGGTGTCGATCGGCCTGGCCCTGTTCTCGTTCGGCCGGTCCGGCCTCGGCGGCGGCGAGGAGATCGGCACGGCGCTCGCGCTGTCGGCGTTCGGCCTGGTGCCCTACGCGATCACCCTGCTCCAGCTGCGGGTCTTCTACGCGTTGAAGGACGCCCGGACGCCGACGATCATCCAGGGGATCATCGTGGTGGTCCGGATCGGGCTGCTCTACGGGTTCCTGGCGGTCTCCCCGCCGGACAAGCTGGCGGTCGCCGTGTCGATCGCCATGTCGCTGAGCTTCGTCGTCGGCGCGCTGGTCGGCCAGCTCTGGCTGCGGCTGCGGCTCGGCCGGCTGCGCACCGGGTACACCGCGTGGACCATCTGCCTCACGGTCGTGGCGTCCGCGATCGCGTTCGCGGCGGCGACCGGGCTGGCGTGGCTCGCCGTCCACGGGGTGGGAATCGAGTCCCGCGTGGTGGCCGCCTGGGTGGAGGTCGTGATCCAGGCGCTCGTCGGCCTGCCGCTGAGCTTCCTGCTGCTGGCCCTGTTCCGGGTGCCGGAAGTGAGGCCCGCGGTCGCCAAGATCAGTCGTTTGGTGGGCCGTCGATGACCCCTGTGACACCACGCGGTCACGTACCCTCGGCCCCGTGAGCAGCGGTCCGATCCAGAACACCTCGCTGGTGCCCGGCGGGGTGATCGGCGACGGCCGGTACCGGTTGCTGGCCCGGTCCGGGGTGGACCGCCGGTGCGACGCGCACCTGTGGCGGGCCAGGGACGGCCAGCTCAACCGGGACGTGGCGCTGACCGTGCTGGTGGGCAACCCGGCCGACCACGCGGCGGCCGCGCGGGCCAAGCGGACCGCCGAACGCGCGATGCACGCCTCCAGCTTCACCCACCCGGGCGTCGCCCGGGTGATCGACGTGCTGACCCCCGGCGCCGGGATCCGGCTGGACGAGGGCATCCTCGCCGTGATCGTCGCCGAGTGGACGCAGGGCACCGACCTGCTGGACCTGGTCGCCGAGGGCCCGCTGCCCGCGGGCTCGGCGACGCGGCTGCTGGAGCCGCTGGGCGCGGCGATCGAGGGCGCGCACCACGCGGGCCTCGTGCTCGGCGCGGACCACCCGCAGCGCATCCGGGTGACGTCGGACGGCCGGCTGCGGCTCGCGTTCCCCGGGCCGAGGCCGGACGCGATCGCCCGGGACGACGTCAAGGGCCTCGGTGCGATCCTGTACCTGCTGCTCACCGGCAAGTGGGCGCTGCCGAACGGCCCGGAGGGCGTGCCGGTCGCGCCGACGGGGCCGGACGGCTCGGTGCTCGCGCCGAGCGCGCTGCGCCCGTACGTGCCGCACGAGCTGTCGTCGGTCGCCGTGCGCAGCCTGGAGGACACCAGCGTCGGCGGCATCCGGACCAGCGCCGCGATCCTGCAGGTGCTGGACCAGATCGCCCGGTCCGAGGCGCAGACCGCGCTGATCGAGCCGGTGCCCGACGCGGCGGACGACGGCGCGGTGTGGACCACGCAGCGCCCGGTCCGCGACAAGGAGCACAAGCGCAAGCTCATGATCAGCGTCGCCGTGCTGGCGGTGGCGACGCTGGCCGTGGTGGTCTGGCTCGGCGTGCAGATCGTCAACTTCTTCAGCGACGAGCCGTCGGGCGGCGGCGGGCCGACGGTCGTGATCGGCCAGTCCACCGCGCCGGGGCAGAGCGGCCAGCCCGCGCCGCCGGCGCCCCAGCCCGCGGGTCCCGTGCAGCCCGCGTCGATCGGCGTGTACGACGTGACCAACCAGCCCGACAACGCCAACCGGGCGAGCCGGGCCGCGGACGGCAACCCCACGACGGTGTGGCAGACCGAGAACTACTTCGAGCCGTTCCCGGCGCTCAAGCCGGGTATCGGCCTGATGGCGAGCTTCGCCGAGCCGGTGAAGCTGTCCTCGGTCACCATCACCTCGCCCAGCGAGGGCACCGTGGTGGAGATCCGGGTCGCGGGCGCGCCGAACGCGCCGCTGGAGGAGACGAAGGTCATCGCGACCGCGACCCTGTCGGCGGGCCAGACCCAGATCCAGGTGGCCGACCACGAGCCGACCCAGCACCTGCTGGTCTGGATCACGAAGCTGGGCGGCAGCGGCAAGAACAACCGCTCCGAGATCGCGGAACTCGTCTACACCCGCGCCCAGTAGGCCACCACTACGAATGGCGTCGTCGCCGGCGCGTCGAACGGGCGACGTCGTGACGCGCGGTTGTCACGGGCGGGGGTCGGACCTACCGGCACTCGCCCGTACAGGTGATCGCCGTGGGGTTGCCCACGACCGATAGGCTCCCCGCGTGACCGCCGCAGCCAGCTCGGACGCAGACCTCATCACGGCGCACGCCGCGGGGGACCCGCACGCCTTCGCCGAGCTCGTGCGCAGGCACCGGGACCGCATGTGGGCCGTGGCGCTGCGCACCCTGCGCGACCCGGAGGAGGCCGCGGACGCGTTGCAGGAGGCGTTCATCTCGGCGTTCCGGGCGGCGGCGAGCTTCCGGGCGGAGTCGCAGGTCACCACCTGGCTGCACCGAATAGTCGTCAACGCGTGCCTCGACCGGATGCGCAGGCGACAAACCAGGCCGACCGTCCCGCTGCCCGAGGCGGGCCCCGGCGAACCGGTGGCGCCCCGGGACGCGATGGCGGAGCGGGAGACCCGGCTGGTGGTCCAGGCGGCCCTCAACGAGCTGCCGGAGGAGCAGCGCGCCCCGATCGTGCTGGTCGACGTGGAGGGCTACTCGGTGGCCGAGACGGCGCAGCTCCTGGGCATCGCGGAGGGCACCGTGAAGTCGAGGTGCGCCCGCGGGCGGGCCAAGCTCGCCAAAGTTCTGGGGCACCTCCGGAACCAGGGTGCAGATGCGAACGTCCCAGTGAACGATGTGCAGGTGCAACAGGGACGTCAGTTGGAGGAACGATGACCGGCAATGTGCGGCGTTCGGGGCCGCCGTGGTCCGTCGACCTGCTGGCTGATCTGCACGCGGGGGCGTTGGACCCGCGGACCGAGGCCGAGCTGCGGCCGCTGGTCGAGAACGACCCCGAGGCCCGCGAGATCCTGGCCGCCCTCGACGCCACGCTCGCGGACCTGCGCGACCTGCCCCCGATCCCCATGCCGCGCGACGTGGCCGAGCGGATCGACGCGGCCCTGGCCGAGGAGGCCCGCCCCACCGCCCCCGTGATCGACTTCGCGCAGGCCAAGGCCCGCCGCGCCAAGCGCCTCGGCTGGGGCGTGGGGCTGCTCGCGACGGCCGCCGTGGCGGTCGGCGTCGCCGTGGTCGCGATCCCCCGGGACACCACCGCCGACGGCGGCTTCGCCCAGCCGGGCCCGACGACGAACGCCCCGGTCAGCGCCACCGCGCAGCCGCCGGGCGGCGACCGGATGCCCGCCGTGCGCGGCGAGAACTTCGGCCCGGTGTTCGGCGACGTGCTCAAGGCCCAGAACTACGGCCCCCTGGAGAACCAGGAGCAGCTCGCCGACTGCCTGCGCGGCGCGAACATCGCCGCGGGCAAGCCGCTCGGCGTGAGCCCGATCACGCTGGACGACAAGCCGGCCGTGATGGCGATCCTGCCCGGCGGGACGCCCGGCGCGTACCGGATCGTGGTCGTGGACCCCCGGACGTGCGGCCCGGACAACCCGGACGGAGTACTGGCGAACAGCACCATCCAGCCGTAGCGGGGCGGGTAGCCCAGCTCACCGGGAAGGGGCGGAATTACCGCGCCCTACGATCCGTTGTGCGAAGTGCCGGGCCGGGTGATCCAGGTCCGGGAGCGACTAACGGAGGTCGAGGGTGTCGGACGTTCGGAACCTGATCGTCGTGGGATCGGGGCCCGCCGGGTACACCGCGGGGGTCTACGCGGCGCGTGCCCAGCTCGAACCGCTGGTGTTCGAGGGCTCGCAGTACGGCGGCGCGCTGATGACCACGACCGAAGTCGAGAACTACCCCGGTTTCCGCGACGGCATCATGGGCCCCGACCTCATGGAGCAGATGCGGGAGCAGGCCAAGCGCTTCGGCGCCGAGCTGCGCGCGGAGGACGTCGAGGCGCTGGAGCTCGACGGACCGGTGAAGTACGTCACGGCCAACGGCAAGCGGTACGCCGCCCGCGCGGTGATCCTCGCGATGGGCGCGGCGGCCCGCTACCTGCACGTCCCCGGTGAGCAGGAGCTGCTGGGGCGCGGCGTGTCGTCCTGCGCGACCTGCGACGGCTTCTTCTTCCGGGACCAGGACATCGCGGTGGTCGGCGGCGGCGACTCGGCGATGGAGGAGGCCACGTTCCTCACCAAGTTCGCCCGGAGCGTCACGATCATCCACCGCCGCGAGGAGTTCCGCGCCTCCAAGATCATGCTGGAGCGCGCGCGGAGCAACGAGAAGATCAAGTGGCTGCTCAACGCCGAGGTCGTCGAGGTGACCGGCGAGGGCTCGGTGTCCGCGGTGAAGACGCGCGACACCCGGACCGGTGAGGTGAGCGAGCACGCGTTCACCGGGTTCTTCCTCGCCATCGGGCACGACCCGCGCAGCGAACTGGTCAAGGGCCAGGTCGAGCTGGACGGCGAGGGTTACGTCCAGGTGATCGGCCGCACGACTCACACGAACGTGGACGGCGTGTTCGCCGCGGGCGACCTCGTCGACCACACCTACCGCCAGGCGATCACCGCCGCCGGGTCGGGCTGCGCCGCCGCGATCGACGCGGAGCGCTGGCTCGCCGAACACGGGACCACGGAGGCCGCGGTCACCGCCGAGCACGTCGGCGGCGGCTACAGCGAGCCCGTCACCACCAGCTGAACCCACATCCCCGAGGAGAGATCAACATGGCAGGCTCCACCGTGGTCACGTCCGCGCAGACGTTCACCGACGACGTC
The DNA here is from genome assembly GCF_053601135.1 of Actinosynnema sp. NPDC004786. Lineage (NCBI taxonomy): Bacteria > Bacillati > Actinomycetota > Actinomycetes > Pseudonocardiales > Pseudonocardiaceae > Actinosynnema > Actinosynnema sp. NPDC004786. The sequence continues at coordinate 126,812 of NZ_JBSGBG010000006.1, forward strand.
CTGGCCAGCGACAAGCCGGTCCTGGTCGACTTCTGGGCGACCTGGTGCGGTCCGTGCAAGATGGTCGCCCCGGTGCTCGAGGAGATCGCCGCCGAGCACTCCGAGAAGATCACCGTCGCGAAGCTCGACATCGACGCCAACCCGTCGATCGCCCGGGACTACCAGATCATGTCGGTGCCGACCATGATCCTGTTCCAGGGCGGCCGGCCGGTCAAGCAGATCGTGGGCGCCAAGCCGAAGGCCGCGCTGCTCAACGACCTGTCCGACGTGCTCTGAGCGCAACGCTCCCGGTGACCCGTCCGCCTTTCGCAGAGGCGGGCGGGTCACTCGTTTGTGGACTGGTCAGCACTCCCCGTAGCCCCATCCGTGCCATCGGCGCGAGCAAGGCACAATAGGGCGTCAAGTTCGCGTCGACGGATGTCGACGCCTTAGTGAGCGAGGGGTGCATGCTGCTACTCCGCCGCGGGGATTTCGGTCCGGACGTCGCCGAGGTCAGGGCAACGCTGACGAAGCTCGGCCTGCTGTCCGACCCGCAGCCGTCCCAGGTGTTCGACCTGCCGGTCGAGCACGCGGTGCGCGCGTTCCAGCAGCAGCGGGGTCTCATCACCGACGGTGTCGTCGGCCCGGCCACCTACCGCGCGCTGCGCGACGCGACCTACCGGCTCGGCGACCGCCCGCTCGCCTTCCTCATGGCGCAGCCGGTCACCGGTGACGACGTGTTCGCGCTGCAGGAGCGCCTGCTGGAACTCGGGTATGACGCGGGACGCCCGAACGGCGAGTTCGGCCAGCAGACCGAGCAGGCCCTGCGGAGCTTCCAGCGCGACTACGGCCTGATCGTCGACGGCATGTGCGGTCCCGACACGGTCCGCGCGCTGCGGCAGCTCCAGCCGAAGGTGCGCGGCGGCCGGCCGGTGTTCCTGCGCGAGCAGGAGCGGGTGCGGCGGGCCGGGCCCCGGCTGTCCGGCAAGCGGATCATCATCGACCCCGGTCACGGCGGCGAGGACCGCGGTGTCGTGGTCGACGGCGTGTCCGAGGCCGACCTCATGCTCGACCTGGCCAGGCTCCTCGAGGGCAAGATGGCCGCCACCGGCATGGAGGCCCTGCTCACCCGCGGGCCGAACCACAACCCGGACGAGGGGGAGCGGGCCCGGTTCGCCAACGAGGCGGGCGCGGACCTGATCCTGTCGCTGCACTCGGACCGCAACTCCTCGCCGCTCGCATCCGGCGTGGCGACGTTCCACTTCGGGACGGGCAACGGCACGTCGTCCACCGTGGGCGAGGCGCTGGCCGGGTTCATCCAGCGCGAGATCGTGGCGCGGACCGGGATGCTGGACTGCGGCACGCACCCGAAGACCTGGGACATGCTCCGGATGACCCGCTGCACGGCGGTGCGGGTCGAGGTCGGCTACCTGACCAACGCGGGGGACCGGCAGCGGCTGGCCAACCCGTCGTTCCGGGACGTGGTGGCCGAGGGCATCCTGGTCGCGGTCAAGCGGCTGTACCTGCTGGGCAAGGACGACCAGCCCACCGGCACGTTCACCATGGACGACCTGCTGCGGCACGAGGTGGCCACCGGCAAGCTCCGGTGAGCGCCCCGGGGGTCACTCCACCGTGACCCCCGGCAGCGCCGTCACCAGTCCGCCACGACGTCCAGCACCTCGGCGACCGCGTCCTCGTCGTCCACGCGGTTCTGGGCGCGCAGGTCGAGCATCAGGTCGGTCAGCTCGTCCACCAGGCGGTCCGCCGGGATGCCCTCGGCCTGCCACCCCGCGAGCAGTGTGCGAATCTTCTCGAAGTCGCGCGATCCCTCGATGATCGCGAGTACCTTGCCCTGGATCTCCGCCCCCACGTCCACGAGTGGATCTTATTGGCCGGCCTCCCGCCGGCGAGGAGCACGATGGAGTTCTACCGCCTCGAACCCGAGGTCGCCGGTGTCCTGGGCGAGGGAACCGTGATCGACGCGGCGGCGCACCCGCCGCGCATCGAAGCGGTGCACTACGAGATCACCGACTGGGCCGGTGACGACCTGGTCGAGGCGGCCCCGGTGTACCTCGTCACCGACGACCTGGCCGACACGCTGGTCGACAGCGGTCTCGACGCGTTCCGCGTCCGCCGGGCCACGGTGACCGTCTCCGACGAGGCGCAGGAGATGCTGGAGGGCAAGGAGCTGCCGACCTTCCACTGGCTGGAGGTGACCGGCCAGGCGGGCGTGGACGACCTCGGCGTCACCGACCAGGGGCAGCTCGTGGTGAGCGAGCAGGCGCTCGACCTGCTCCAGGGCGGCACGCTGGAGAACTGCGAGATCGACCGCTTCTAGCGGTCACACGGGCTTGAAGCTCGGCTCCGCCGCGGTCGTCACGGACACCGAACTGAGCAGCCGCTCCAGCGCCGCCTCGACGTCCTCCTTCCAGGAGGACGCGCTGCGCAGCTCCAACCGCAGCCGGGGCCAGCGGGGGTGCGGGCGCACCGTCTTGAAGCCCACCTGGAGCAGGAAGTCGGCCGGCGTGACGCAGCTCGGCGCGTCGTCGTCCGGCCGGTTGTCGCCGAACGCCTCGATCGCCTTCACGCCGCGACGGGTGAGGTCCTTGGCCACCGTCTGCACGAGGACCCGGCCCAAGCCGCCGCCGCGGAACTCGGGCAGCACCTCCAGGCCGGTCATCAGCACGGCGTCGGGACTGGCCGGCGAGGTGGGGAACGCCAGCGACCGGGGCACGGCGGCGGGCGGCGCATAGAACACCGATCCGGCGGGAATCCCGTCGCAGTAGATGATGCGACCGCAGGAGCCCCACTCCAGGAGCACGCTGGAGACCCATGCCTCCTTCTCGAACTCCGTGTCCCCGAACTCCTCCGCCTGGTCCTTCAGGTGCGGCGCGAGTTCCCAGAAGACGCAGGTCCGACTGTGCTTGGAGAGGTGCTCCAGGTTGTCCAAGGTGACGCCAACGACACGACGCGACACCCCGACCTCCAAGCCCCCGAACACGTCCCCCACGAGGATAGGCGGATGTGACCCCCGCCCGGAAGGCGGATGCCCCGAACGGGACGGCCGTTACACTCGGCCGGGAACAAACCCGCCGGTAGCAGCCCACCTACGGAGTTTCCCGTGAACCTACCCGGACAGCCCCCCAAGCAGGGAGCCAGAAGCCTCGACCCCCACCTCCGCCGGTACGCGGCGCGGACGGCGGGCATGACGGCATCGGAGATCCGGGCGCTCTTCGCGGTGGCGAGCCGGCCTGAGGTGGTGTCCCTGGCGGGGGGGATGCCACACCTGGCAGCACTGCCGCTGGACTCCCTCAGCGCGGAAGTGGCCGACGTCATCGCCTCGGAAGGGCTCGTCGCGCTCCAGTACGGCAGCGCGCACGGCGTGCCCGAGCTGCGCGAGCAGATCTGCGACGTGATGGCCCTGGAGGGCATCAACGGCCACCCGGACGACGTGGTGGTGACCGTGGGCTCCCAGATGGGCCTGGACATGGTCACCCGGATCTTCTGCGACCCCGGTGACGTCGTGCTGGCCGAAGGCCCGTCGTACGTCGGCGCGCTCGGCTCGTTCGCCGCCTACCAGGCCCAGGTCGTGCACGTGGGCATGGACGCCGACGGCTTGATGCCGGACGCCCTGCGCGAGGCCGTCGCCTCCGTCGAGCGCTCCGGCCGCCGGATCAAGTTCCTCTACACGATCCCGAACTTCCACAACCCCGCGGGCGTGACGCTCGCCGTGCAGCGCCGCGCCGAGGTGCTCGACATCTGCCGCGCGCACGGCATCCTCGTGGTCGAGGACAACCCGTACGGCCTGCTGGGCTTCGACGGCGTCACGTACCCGGCGCTGCGGGCGACGGACCCGGACAACGTCGTGTACCTGGGCTCGTTCTCCAAGACCTTCGCCGCCGGCCTCCGGGTCGGCTGGGTCCTCGCGCCGCACGCCGTGCGGGAGAAGCTCGTGCTGGCCGCCGAGTCGGCCACCCTGTGCCCGCCGACGCTCAACCAGCTCATCGTGTCGCGCTACCTGACGACGCACGACTGGAAGGGCCAGATCAAGACCTACCGCGAGGCGTACCGGGAACGCCGGGACGCGGCGATCTCGGCGCTCGAGCAGCACATGCCGGTTGGTTCCACGTGGAACACGCCCAACGGCGGCTTCTACGTCTGGGTGACGGTCCCGGAGGGCATCGACACCAAGGCCATGCTCCCGCGCGCGATCACCCAGCGGGTGGCGTACGCGTCGGGCACCGGCTTCTACGCCGACGGCCTCGGCAGCCGCCAACTGCGCATCTCGTACTGCTACCCGACGCCCGAACGCATCCGCGAGGGCGTGCGGCGGCTCGCGAACGTCATCAAGGACGAGATGGAGCTGCACGAGACGTTCGGCCCCACGGTGGGCCGCGCCGTCTCGGGCCCGCACAGCCCGTCGCCCGACACCGCTTGATCAGGAGTAGAGAGTTGTCCAACCGCTGGGTCGCAGTCCTGTCCGGGGGCCTTTCGCACGAGCGGGAGGTGTCCTTGCGATCCGGTCGCAGGCTGTCCGCCGCGTTGCGCTCGGTCGGCCTGGTCGTGGAGGAGTGGGACGCCGACGGCACCCTGCTCAGCCGCCTCAAGGAGCACCGCCCCGACGCCGTCGTGGTCGCCCTGCACGGCGGCGAGGGCGAGAACGGCTCGGTGCAGACCATCCTGGAGCTGGCGGGCGTCCCGTTCGTCGGCACGGACTCCCGCGCGTGCCGACGTGCCTGGGACAAGCCGACCGCCAAGGCCGAACTCGCCCGAGCCGGCCTGGCCACCCCGGAGTGGGCCGTCCTGCCGCACGCGACGTTCCGCGAACTGGGCGCGAAGCCGGTCCTGGCCGCCATGGTGGACCGCCTGGGCCTGCCGCTGATGCTCAAGCCGGACCAGGGCGGCTCCGCGCTCGGCGCCCACGTGGTCCGGGACGCCGCCGACCTCCCGGCCGCCATGGTGGGCTGCCTGGCCTACGGCGACACGGTCCTGGCCGAGCACTTCATCGAAGGCGTCGAAGTGGCCGTCGCCGTCGTCGACGGCCCGGACGGCCCCCAGGCACTGCCCCCGGTGGAGATCGTCCCGGAGAACGGCATCTACGACTACACGGCCCGCTACACGGCCGGCCTGACGGACTTCCACGCCCCGGCCCGCCTGGACGAGAAGTCCGCCCAGGCGGTGGGGGAACTGGCCGTCGCCGCCCACCGCCTCCTGGGCCTGCGCGACGTCTCCCGCACGGACGCCATCGTCGCCCCGGACGGCACGGTCCACTTCCTCGAAGTCAACGTGTCCCCGGGCCTGACCGAAACCTCACTGCTGCCGATGGCCGTCGAAGCCGCCGGCAAATCCCTCGGCGAGATCTACGCCGCCCTCATCGAACGCGCCGTATCCCGCTGACCAACACCGAACGAACCAATGACGGCCCGTGTCCACTCGGACACGGGCCGTCATCGTCACCGTGACTAAAGACCCCTGGGTAATCCCCTACACCCCAAACAAATCCCATTTGTCCGTTTCGGGCCAACCACACCCACCACCCCACAACGGACCCGCCACACCACCACCGAGGCCCGATTTGACATGGGTTCGGGTGCCTTAGGCTGGTCGGAGCCGGCAGGTCTGGCGGGACGCTTTTCCCCGCCGGGCCTGCCGGCTACGGCCTGCCTGGGGTGCTCGTACGGGCCCCATGTCAAATCGGGCCGGACCGGCGTCCCGCACCGGCCTACCCACCAACCCGGCCCGTCGCCACCGGCCTACCCAGTCGCCACCGGCTCACCGCGGGTGAGACCTACTCCCCGCCCCGCCCCCGCTGCGCCGCCTCGGGCGACATCAACTGGATGATCCGCTCCAAGTCGTCAACGGACCCGAACTCCACCACGATCCGCCCCTTCCGCTGCCCCAACTCGACCTTCACCCGAGTGTCGAAGTTGTCCGACAACCGCTCCGCCAACTCCTGCAACCCAGGAGCCTGGATCGGCTTCCGCCGCGCCGCCTTCGCCTTGGCGGGCTCCGCCCCCTTGGCGAGCGTCACCGCTTCCTCGGTGGCCCGGACCGACATCCCCTCGGCCACGATCCGGGCGGCCAGCTCCTCCTGCACCCCGGGGTCCTCGACCCCCAGCAGCGCCCGCGCGTGCCCGGCGGACAGCACCCCGGCGGCCACCCGCCGCTGCACCGGCAACGGCAGCTTCAGCAGCCGGATCGTATTGGTGACCACGGGCCGGCTGCGCCCGATGCGGTCGGCCAGCTCCTCGTGCGTCACGCCGAACTCCTCCAGCAGCTGCTGGTAGGCCGACGCCTCTTCCAACGGGTTGAGCTGCACGCGGTGGATGTTCTCCAGCAGCGCGTCCCGCAGCATCACGTCGTCGGCGGTGTGCCGGACGATCGCCGGGATCGTCTTCAGCCCGGCGAGCTGGGTGGCCCGCCACCGCCGCTCGCCCATGACCAGCTCGTACGCATCGGGCCCGACGGCCCGCACGACGATCGGCTGCATCAGGCCGAACTCGCGGATCGAGTGCTCCAGCTCCCGCAGCGCCTCCTCGTCGAAGACCTGCCGCGGCTGCTTGGGGTTCGTCCGGATCGACGTGACCGGCAGCTCCTGGTACACCGCTCCGGCCACCTCGCCGGTCGGGGCGGTGGACGGCGCAGGGGTGGACGCGGACGTCTTGCCGTTCGCCACCGACCTCGCCGGCGACGGTGTCGCCGGGGTGCCCGGAGGCGGTCCGCTCGGGATCAGGGCCGCGAGCCCGCGGCCGAGGCCACCCTTGCGCTGTTCCGTCATGCCGACCTCATCTCCGCGCCGTACTCGGCGATCTCCCGTGCCGCGTCGAGGTAGCTCATCGCGCCCCGTGAGCCGGGATCGTAGGTGAGCACCGTCTGACCGAATCCTGGTGCCTCGGAGACCTTCACGCTGCGCGGGATCACCGTCCGGAGGACGGTGTCGCCGAAGTGGCCGCGCACCTCGCTGGTCACCTGGTCGGCCAACTTCGTGCGGCCGTCGTACATCGTCAACAGGATCGTGGACACGTTCAGCGTCGGGTTCAGGTGCGCCTGCACCAGCTCGATGTTGCGCAGGAGCTGCCCCAGTCCCTCCAGCGCGTAGTACTCGCACTGGATCGGGATCAGCACCTCCTGCGCCGCGACCATCGCGTTGACGGTCAGCAGGCCGAGCGACGGCGGGCAGTCGATGAACACGTAGTCCGGCTTGATCGGGTCCAGCGCCTCGGGGCTCAGCGCCTCCTTCAACCGCGACTCGCGGGCCACCATCGACACCAGCTCGATCTCCGCGCCCGCCAGGTCGATCGTCGCCGGCACGCAGTACAGGTTGGGGGACTGGCTGCTGACCTGAGCGGCTTCCGCCACGGACAGCTCACCGATCAGCACCTCGTACACCGACGGCGTGCCGGAGCGGTGCTCGACCGCCAGCGCGGTGCTCGCGTTGCCCTGCGGGTCGAGGTCGATGACGAGGACCTTGAGCCCGTGGATGGCGAGCGCGGCGGCGAGGTTCACCGTGCTCGTCGTCTTGCCGACGCCGCCCTTCTGGTTGGCGACCACCATCACGCGGCGACGGTCAGGGCGGGGGAGTTGGAGGGAGTCGGGGTGCAGGACGCGGGTGGCGCGTGCCGCTTCTTCCGCGATGGGGGTCCACACGGTGCTGGTGTCTCCTGCCGGTTCCACGTTGGTTGCCAAGTTGGGGTCTACCGCCGGGCGGAGCACTTCGCCCGCGCCCACCACACCTTCAGGCTCGGTTTCACGTGAAACACCGGCCGCTTGGAACACCGGTTGCAGGGGGTCGGGGTACACGGTCACCGATCCTTCCTTCTGCGACGCCCGCCTTCACGGCGGCTCGCCCGCTCGTCGCGCTCCACGAGCACGACCGTCGTCGGCAGTTCGAGGACATCGCCACCACAGGTGATGACGCGAGGCCGGATGCCTCCGGCCCGGCGCACCGCCTCGGCGTCGCGTTCCAGTTCTTCCGCGGCGCTCTCGCCCTTGAGAGCGACCAGACGTCCGCCGGGCCGGAGCAGCGGCAGGCACCACCGCGTCAGCCGTTCCAGCGGGGCCACCGCGCGGGCCGTCACGACGTCGCTGTCGGACAGCCGGTCACGCACCGGTCCTTCCTCGGCTCGCCCCCGGATGACGGTGACCTTGAGGTCGAGGGCTTCGACGCACTCGGTCAGCCACGCCACCCGCCGGGCCATCGGCTCCAGGAGCGTGAGGTCGAGATCGGGCCGCGCGATCGCCAGGGGGATCCCCGGCAGGCCCGCGCCCGAGCCTACGTCCACGACCCGTGAACCTTCGGGGAGCAACTCCGCCACGACGGCCGAGTTGAGGACGTGGCGTTCCCAGAGCCGGTCGACCTCGCGCGGTCCGATGAGCCCCCGCTCGACGCCGTGCTCGGTCAGCAGTGCCGTGAACGCGGCCGCCTTGTCGTAGTGGTCACCGAAGACCTTCTTCGCGCGGTCTTCCACCTCTGCGGCCATGTCTCCGTCCGGGACGTTTCACGTGAAACCACACCGGACGCCGGCGGCGGCCGGGTGTGGGCGATGGGGTTGGGCTTCTCGTCGGAGAGGCTGCGAGCCTCACGAGATGTGCCGGTCACCACTATGACGGATCACCCCGGCGACACGCCAAATCGAAGTGAGAAGTTCGACGTGTTTCACGTGAAACGCGCCCCGCTTCACCCCAGGTCCACGATCCGCCCGTCCTTGGGCGACGCGCGGAGGAGTTCCAACGCGTAGTCCACCGACTCGACGTGATCCAACTCGGGGATCTCCGCCACCGGGAACCACGCCGCCTGGTCCGTGCTGCCACCGACCTCGAAGGTGAGTTCCCCGCCGACCACGTGCGCCTCGTACATGATCCGGATGCGGTGGTAGTCGACCTCCACGCCGTCGCGCACCATCGGCCCGTGGACGTTCTGGATGCCGAGCAGCCGATCGACCTCGGCGTGGTAGCCGGTCTCCTCGAACACCTCGCGGACCACCGCGTCGTACGGATCTTCACCGTGATCGAGCCCGCCGCCGGGGAGGATCCACCTCGGCCGGTCCGGCCCGAGCCACCGGGAGAGCAGCAGCCGATCGTTCTCGATGATCACCGCGTAGGCGGCGACGCGGAGGTGCCGGGCCATCTCAGTCATACGGCGACCGTTTCACGTGGAACACGGCAAGGGGAAGAGATGTACTCGATCAGACCGGGCGCGCTGAGCACCATGGGCCACCCGCACAGCCTGGAGCACCTCCGTCACCTCGCCGACCGCGGGGTCGACGTGATCGTGTGCGCGCTCACCGAGACGGAACTGGCCGAGCTGGACCTGTCCGACGAGGCCGAGGCGGCATGGGACGCGGGCATGGCGTTCCACTGGCTGCCCATCCCGGACTTCGGCGTGCCGGACGCGCCGGACCTCGCCCCGGTGCTCGAAGACCTCCGGGCGGGCCGTCACGTCCTCGTGCACTGCTGGGCGGGCATCGGCCGCTCGTCGTTGATCGCGGGCGCGCTCCTCGTGCTGGACGGCGCGTCGCCCGAGGCCGCCTGGCAGGCCATCGCCGAGGCGCGCGGCCGCGACGTGCCCGAGACCGACGAGCAGCGCGCGTGGCTCACCACGTTCGCGCAGTCCCGCTTCTGGGACGACCAGGCGGCGACGTTCGACGAGGACGCCGACCACGGGCTGCGTGACCCGGACGTCCGCCGCGCGTGGCGGGAACTGCTCCTGTCCCTGCTGCCGCCCGCGCCGGCGCGCGTGGTCGACCTCGGGTGCGGCACCGGCAGCCTCACCGCGTTGCTCGCGGGGGAGGGGTACGACGTGCGCGGGCTCGACCTGTCCGAGCGCATGGTCGCCGCCGCCCGCGTGAAGGCGCCGGGGGTCGAGTTCCGCCAGGGCGACGCCGCGCGCCCGCCGTACCCGCCGGGGTCGTTCGACGTGGTGCTGGTGCGGCACGTGCTGTGGGCGCTGCCCGACCCGGCGGCCGCGCTCGACCGCTGGCACGCCCTCCTCCGGCCGGGTGGACGCCTGGTCCTCATCGAGGGCCGCTGGTCGACCGGCGCGGGCCTCACCGCCGCCGAGTGCGTCGCGCTGCTGGGGGAGGGGCACGTCGTCCCGCTCACCGACCCCGCCCTGTGGGGCCGCGAACTGGATGACGAGCGCTACGCGATCGTGGCCTGACCCGCCCCAGGGACGCGCCCACCCCACACCGGCCCACCCCACAACCGGCCCAGTCTCGCCCTCGGCCCGGGGATCGGCCTACCCGAACCGACTCGCCCTGCGCACCACCGCACTCGGCCGATCACCGCACGGACGGGCAAGCAGAACGGCCCCGGTCCCACCAGGGGACCGGGGCCGTCGTTCCGCGACCGCTCAGGGCTTGGGCAGCACCACCACGCGGCGCTGCGGCTCCTCGCCCTCGCTCTCGCTGTGCACGCCCGCCACCGCGGCGACGGCGTCGTGCACGACCTTCCGCTCGAACGGCGTCATCGGGTGCAGCCGCACCTTCTCACCGGTGGCCCGCACCTTCTCCGCGGTGGTCCGCCCGAGGTCGGCCAGCTCGGCCCGACGCCCGGCGCGCCACCCGGCGATGTCCAGCATGAGCCGGCTGCGCACGCCCGTCTCCTGCTGGACGGCGAGCCGGGTCAGCTCCTGCAAGGACTCCAGGACCGTGCCGCGGGGACCGACCAGCTTCTCCAGGTCGTCACCGCCGTCGATGCTCACGATCGCCCGACCCGCCTCGACGTCGAGGTCGATGTCGCCGTCGTAGTCGAGCAGGTCCAACAGCCGCTCGAGGTAGTCCCCGGCGATGTCGCCCTCCTGGACGAGCAGGTCCTCCGAAGTCCCCGACCGCGCCGGTGGGACCTGGCCGGCCTCCGGTGCGTCCACGTCGGCCGCCTGCAACGTCTCCGACACGATGTCTCCTCTCCAGGGTCAACGACGCTTCTTGTTGCCCTGCTTCTTGCCTGGGGATCGGTCTGGGCTCAGACCGGGAATCTCGGTGGACGGCGGCACGGCCTCGGCGGGCTCGTCGCCGTCCGGCGCGGGCTTCGCGGCGGCGGCCGCCGGCGGGCTGCCGGCGGGCTTGCGCTGCTGGGGCTTCTGACCGGGCTTCGGCTTGGTCACGGGCTTGGCCCCCGGCTTCGGCGCGAGCGCCGTGCGCTGCGCGGTCGCCTCGACCTTCTTCGCCTCTTCCTCGCGGTCGATGCGGTGGTACACGACGTACTGCTGACCCAGCGTCCACGCGTTGTTGCTCAGCCAGTAGAGCAGGATCGCGATGGGGAAGAAGAGACCACCGACGAGCACGCCCAGCGGGAAGATGTAGAGCGTCAGCTTGTTCATGATCGCGGTCTGCGGGTTGTCCGCCGCGGCCTGCGTCTGCCGGGCCACCGAGTGGCGCGCGGTGAAGTGCGTCGCGATCGAGGCGATGATCATCAGCGGGATGGCCACGTACAGCACCGCGCTGCGCTCGGTGCCGAAGTCCGTCAGCGACGGCTGGCCCGGGTCGTCCCACGGCATCGTGATGAACGTCGACAGGTTCGCGCCGAACAGCTTCGCGTTGACGAAGGACTCCACGCCCTGGGCGTCGAAGAAGTAGACCTCGCCCCAGCCGGGCTTGAACGACCGCAGCACGTGGAACAGGCCGATGAACACCGGGATCTGCACCAGCATCGGCAGGCAGCCGCCCAGCGGGTTGACGCCGTGCTCCGACTGGAGCTTCTGCATCTCCTGCGCCTGGCGCTGCCGGTCGTTCGCGTACTTCTTCTTGATCTTCTGCAGCTCGGGCGCGAACTCCTGCATCTTGCGCATCGAGCGGACCTGGCCGACGAACGGCTTGAACAGCAGCGCGCGGAGCGTGAAGACGAGGAACACCACGCTCAGGGCCCACGCGAACCCGCTCGACTCGCCGAAGATGTGGCCGAACACCCAGTGCCAACACCACAGGATGAAGGACACCGGGTAGTAGATGAAGTTGAGCACTAGCTACTCCTCGGCAGGAAGGTCGGGGACCGCGTTTCGCCTCGGCGGAACCGGGTCCAGGCCACCAGGGTGCCAGGGTCCGCAGCGGCCCAGCCGGCGCAGGGTCAGCCAGGATCCGCGCAGCGCACCGTGGACGGTCAACGCCTCCACCGCGTACGCACTGCACGTCGGGTGGAAACGGCAGGTCGGGGGCAGCGCCGGTGAGATGAACTTCCGGTAGAAGCGCACCGGCAGCAGCAACGCCCGCACGACGGGGCTCACCTGGACGGTCGTCATCGCAGCACCTTGTGCAGCGCCGCGTCGAGGTCCCGGCCGAGCTCGGCGCTGTCCGCATCGGCTGACGGTGCCAACGCGCGCACGACGAGCGAAGTTCCGGGCGGCAACGAGTCGAGGCGGTCCCGCACCACGTGGCGGAGCCTGCGGCTCACCCGGTGCCGGACCACGGAGTTGCCCACGGCCTTGCTCACGACGAAGCCCACCTTGGACGGGTCCAAGGTGGGCTGCGCCGACGTCAGGACGTGCACCACCAGCCGGGACCGGCCGGCCCGGCGGCCCCGGCGGACCACCAGGCCGAAGTCCTGGCTGCGGGTCAGCCGGTTGGCCGCGGGTAGCACGGCGCTGCGGCGATCAGGCGGACAGCTGCTTGCGGCCCTTGCCACGGCGCGCGGCCAGGATGGCGCGACCGGCGCGGGTGCGCATGCGCAGCCGGAACCCGTGCGTCTTGGCACGGCGACGGTTGTTGGGCTGGAAGGTGCGCTTACCCTTGCTCACGGTCGGACTCCCGGTGCTAACTGCCAAGCAGGTCTGTGGTTGTCCCCTGCGAACAAGCCCCGGGCGCGCGAAAAGCACCCCACGCAAGCGGGAGACGGTTACGAGGGTACGCAGCCCCCGGGTCGCGGTTCAAATCGGGGTGGCACCCGGGTGCGCGGCGCCCGCTCCGCCGCACGTAAAGGGCTTGCGCGCCGGTACGCCTTGTGGCAGGGGCCGCGCCTTGTTAGCGTGCTGCCTTCGCGGGTGGGCGCGGGCCGGACCGGGCTGAACCGCCGGCCGCCGCCACGCCGGTCGCAGGCACCGGGAGCAACGAGGGGATTCCGCTGCGCTCCGGGCCGCGTTCGTGCACAGTTGTGGATAACTCTGTGGATGCCTCTATTCTCCGTGTCCACGTCGTGGAAGTTCCCCGGGGGACTGACCGCGGAGCCGTCACCGAGGGGAGGGGAGCGCGGAGGTGTCCGACCACCAGGCCGACCTGGGTCTCGTGTGGGAGCAGGTCGTGCAGGAGCTGGCTGCCAGCACGTTGTCCCCCCAGCAGCGCGCGTGGATGCGCGTGACCCGACCCATCGGGCTGCTCGACGGGACCGCGCTGCTCGCCGCGCCGAGCGACTTCGCCAAGGAGGCGATCGAGCGCGCGCTGCGCGAACCCATCACCACCGCCCTGTCCCGCCGCCTGGGCCGCGCCGTCTCGCTGGCCGTGAAGGTCGACTCGCCGGACCCCGGCCCCGCGCCGATCCCGGTGGCCGGCCCCGTCCCCGTGGCGGTCCCCGTCCCGACCCCGGTGCCCGTCAACGGCGGGTTCGTGGTCGAGGCGGAGACCGAGGGCGAAGCGGAAGCCGAGGGCGAGGAGGTCGACGAGGAGGGCGAAGCCCTCGCCGCCGTCACCGAGATCTGGCCCACGTTCGGCGGCGGCCACGCCGCGCCGAGCGGCACGCCGTACACCCGGCCGGCCAACCCGGCGTCCTCGCAGACCCGGCTGAACGAGAAGTACAACTTCGACACGTTCGTCATCGGCGCGTCCAACCGCTTCGCGCACGCCGCCGCGGTGGCCGTCGCCGAGGCGCCCGCCCGCGCGTACAACCCGCTGTTCATCTGGGGCGAGTCCGGGCTCGGCAAGACGCACCTGCTGCACGCCGTCGGGCACTACGCGCAGCGGCTGTTCCCCGGCATGCGCGTGCGGTACGTGTCGACCGAGGAGTTCACCAACGACTTCATCAACTCCCTGCGCGACGACCGCAAGGTCGCCTTCCAGCGCCGGTACCGGGACATCGACGTGCTCCTGGTCGACGACATCCAGTTCCTGGAGGGCAAGGAAGGCACGCAGGAGGAGTTCTTCCACACCTTCAACACCCTGCACAACGCGAACAAGCAGATCGTGGTGTCCTCCGACCGGCCGCCCAAGCGGCTGGAGACCCTGGAGGATCGGCTGCGCACGCGGTTCGAGTGGGGCCTGATCACCGACATCCAGCCGCCCGAGCTGGAGACCCGGATCGCCATCCTGCGCAAGAAGGCCGCACAGGACCGGCTCGCCGCGCCCGCCGAGGTGCTGGAGTTCATCGCGGCCCGCATCGAGCGGAACATCCGCGAGCTGGAGGGCGCGCTGATCCGGGTGACGGCGTTCGCGTCGCTCAACCGGCAACCGGTCGACGTGCAGCTCGCCGAGATAGTGCTGCGCGACCTCATCCCGGACTCGCACGCGCCGGAGATCACCGCGCCGACGATCATGGCGGTCACGGCGGAGTTCTTCAGCGTGTCGATCGACGACCTGTGCGGGCCGGGCAAGACCAAGGTGCTGGCGCAGGCCCGGCAGATCTCGATGTACCTGTGCCGGGAGCTGACGGACCTGTCGCTGCCGAAGATCGGCCAGACCTTCGGCGGCCGGGACCACACGACGGTCATGCACGCGGACAAGAAGATCCGCAAGGAGATGGCCGAGCGCCGCCGGGTGTACGAGCAGGTGCAGGAGCTGACCTCGCGCATCAAGCAGCGCGCCCGCCACACCCCCTGACCCGCAAGCGCTTGCGCACACCACCCGTCGCCACGATCGGGTGATCATCGCCCCCTGCCCGAGTCCCTGCGCCCGGTCCCCGCCGGAGGACAACGGCCCGCACCGCCCCGGCCCCACCCAAGCCCGCACCGGACCACGCCCCCGACCGCACCCCGCGGCACACGGGATGCCGGCCCGACCGAGGGCCGCCCGCCACCCGAGCGCGGTCGCGTCCGTCCGCGCCCTCGATCCCGCCCGTGCGCCCTCCCGCGCCACCCGGTGCCCACCCACGGCCGCCCCACGGCCGTGCCACCCGTGGCCGCCGGCGAACCCCGTCCCGACCGCCCGCGCCTCCTGCGGCACCCGCCTCCGCGTCACGGTCGACCGCCCGCCCACCGAGGCCGCCCACCGTGCCCCTCGCCGCGCCCTCTCGCCGCGCCGAACCCGACCGCGCCCGCACCCGGGTGCCGCCGCCGCACCCGGGGACGCCGCCGTTCGCACCCGGGTGCGACCCGGATCCGCCGCCGCCCCGCCGGCGACACCCGGGTGCGCCCCGCCCGCGCCGCCCGCGACGGCCGTCGAACCCGGGTGCGGCGGCCCGGACCGGTGGGGGTCGTTTCGCGTCACCCGTGTGAGGTACCCAGGGGCCGGCGGGGCGCGGTCCAGCGCGTTCGCCGCCCGCCACCAGCGGCTCAGCTGCGCTCCCGCAGCAGGTGAACGCCCGGCCACGAGTTGTCCACAGGCCCGTGGAAGCGCCCCGTCGGGGGAGATTCGCCCCACCATCACCCTGTGCAGCACCCGGGTACAACTCGGCCCACACCCGGGGATTAACCCGGGGACAACTCGCCTCGCCTGTGGACCGAACGGACGAGCCCGGTAGTTCTCCCCGGGTGCGCCGACTTGTCCCCGGGTGACACCCCGTGTCCGTCCACACCTCCAAGTGGGCGACGAGCTGCGGGAACGCCGGTTGTCCACACAATCCACAGCCCTTACTGCTGTTGCTGTTGTCTTCCCTTGAAGAGATGAACAAAGAAAAAACAGGCGGGGCTCGGCCCCGGGGACGAGCGCTCGGCCGCGCTCCGCCCCGGGTGTGGCCCCGACGTGACGAAGTCGGTCCCGACGCTCTACGGTGGGGAGCCTCCGCGCCGAGGGTCGGAAGATCCGGCGAGGGCCGCGGCTCCCCAACCCCCACCGCAACGCATGCTGTTGTTGGTCATGCCGACTTGAGGAAGGACGCCTCATGAAGATCCGCGTCGAGCGCGACGGCCTGGCCGACGCCGTCGCCTGGGTCGCCCGCAGCCTGCCGTCCAGGCCGCCCGTCGCGGTGCTCGGCGGCATCCTGCTCGACGCCGGGGCGGAGGACGGCTCCGGCGAGGCGCTGACCGTCTCGGGCTTCGACTACGAGGTGTCCGCCCAGTGCGGCGTCCCGGCCACCATCGCCGACGGGGGCAAGGCGCTCGTCAGCGGCCGACTGCTGGCCGACATCACCAAGGCCCTGCCGAACCACCCGGTCGAGATCGCGGTCGACGGCTCCCGGATGACGATCTCGTGCGGCAGCGCCCGGTTCAGCCTGCCGACCATGCCGGTCGAGGACTACCCGCAGCTCCCGTCCATGCCCCAGCTCGCGGGCGAGCTGCCGGGCGAGGTCTTCGGCGAGGCCGTGGCCCAGGTCGCCGTCGCGGCGGGCAAGGACGACACGCTGCCGATGCTGACCGGCGTCCGCCTGGAGATCGGCGAGGGCAAGGTGACCCTCGTGGCCACCGACCGCTTCCGGCTGGCGATGCGCGAGTTCCCGTGGGAGCCGAACGAGTCCCTCGGCGAGGTCGCCGTGCTCGTCCCGGCCAAGACCCTCAACGACTCCGCGAAGACGCTGGGCGCGTCCGGCGGGAAGATCGAGCTGTCCCTGGCCGCCAACGACGGCCTGCTCGGCCTGTCCGGCACGGGCCGCCGCACGACCACCCGGCTGCTCGACGCCGACTTCCCGAAGTACCGCCAGCTCCTGCCGACCGAGCACTCGGCCGCCGCGATCATCGAGGTCGACGCGCTGGTGCAGGCGATCAAGCGCGTGTCGCTGGTCGCCGAGCGCGGCACGCAGGTCCGGCTGGAGTTCGTGGACAGCGGCCTGCGCCTGTCCGCGGGCGGCGACGACGAGGGCAGCGCCGAGGAGGAGCTGCCGGTCGAGTACACCGGCGACCCGGTGACCATCGCGTTCAACCCCACGTACCTGCTGGAGGGCCTGCAGGCCGTCCGCACGCCCAAGGCGCACTTGTCCTTCACCACACCCAGCCGGCCCGCGTTGCTCAAGCCGGTGGACGAGGATGGGAACGTGGCGCCGGGCTACCTCTACCTGCTGATGCCCGTGCGCCTGCCCGGCTGATCGACAAGGATCGCGACCACAGACGTAGGGAAGAGGAACGACCGTGCAGCTCGGACTCGTCGGCCTCGGCAAGATGGGCTTCAACATGCGCGAGCGGATCCGCCGCGCGGGGCACGAGGTGGTCGGCTACGACCGCAACCCGGAAGTCACCGACGCCGACTCGCTCGCCGACATGGTCGGCAGGCTCTCCGCACCCCGCGTGGTGTGGGTCATGGTGCCCGCCGGTGACATCACCCGGCAGACGATCGCCGACCTCGGCGACCTGCTGGAGCCGGGCGACCTGGTGATCGACGGCGGCAACTCGCGCTTCACCGACGACGAGGTCAACGCCAAGGCGCTCGGCGACAAGGGCATCGGCTACCTGGACGCCGGCGTGTCCGGTGGCGTGTGGGGCCTGGAGAACGGCTACGGCCTGATGGTCGGCGGCGACGCCGAGCACGTCGAGCGCGCCATGCCGATCTTCGACGCGCTGCGCCCGGAGGGCCCGCGCGAGGAGGGCTTCGCGCACGCGGGCTCCGTCGGCGCCGGCCACTTCGCCAAGATGGTCCACAACGGCATCGAGTACGGCCTGATGCAGGCGTACGCGGAGGGCTTCGAGCTGCTCGAGGCGTCGAAGCTGGTGCAGGACGTGCCGGCCACGATCAAGGCGTGGCAGCGGGGCACCGTGGTCCGCTCGTGGCTGCTGGACCTGCTGGTCCGCGCGCTGGAGTCGGACCCGGAGCTGGACGACCTGCGCGGCCACGTCGAGGACTCCGGCGAGGGCCGGTGGACCGTCGAGGAGGCGATCAAGCACGCGGTGCCCGCGCCGGTGATCTCCGCCGCGCTGTTCGCCCGGTTCGCGTCGCGCCAGGAGGACTCGCCCGCCATGCGCGCGGTCGCGGCGCTGCGCAACCAGTTCGGCGGCCACGCCGTGCAGGCCGCCGGTCCTTCGTCCGGTTCCGGCACGACCCAGAGCTGACGAGTTGTACGTCCGACACCTGCAGGTCACCGACTTCAGGTCGTGGGAGCACGCGGACCTGGCGTTCGAGCCGGGCGTGAGCGTGCTGGTCGGGCGCAACGGCCAGGGCAAGACGAACCTGGTCGAGGCGCTGGGGTACGTGGCCACCCTGGGTTCGCACCGGGTGGCCACGGACGCGCCGCTGATCCGGCACGGCGCGCCGCGCGCGGTGGTGCGCGCGGCGGTGGTCAACGAGGGCCGGGAGCTGCTGGTCGAGCTGGAGATCACGGCGGGCAAGGCGAACCGGGCGCGGATCAACCGCGGCCCGGTGCCCCGCCCGCGCGACGTGCTGGGCATCCTGCGCACCGTGCTGTTCGCGCCGGAGGACCTGGCGCTGGTGCGCGGCGACCCCGGCGAGCGGCGGCGGTTCCTGGACGAGCTGCTCACCACCCGCGCGCCGCGGTACGCGGGGGTGCGCAGCGACTACGAGCGCGTGCTCAAGCAGCGGGGCGCGCTGCTCAAGAGCATGCGGGCGTCGCGCAACGCCGACGTCGGCACGCTCGACGTGTGGGACGGGCACCTGGCCCGGCACGGCGCGGAGCTGCTGGCCGCGCGGCTGGACCTGGTCGCGGACATCGCGCCGCACGTGGCGGCCGCGTACGCGGAGGTCGCGCCGGAGTCCCGGCCGGCCCGGATCGCGTACCGGTCGAGCCTGGGCGAGGCGTTCCCCGATCTGATCGCCGGCTCCGCCGGCGGCGGCCCGCACGACCGGGAAGTCCTGGAGGACGCGCTGCTCGCCGAGCTGCACCGGGTGCGGTCGCACGAGGTGGAGCGGGGCGTGTGCCTGGTCGGGCCGCACCGCGACGACCTCGACCTGGCGCTCGGCGACCTGCCCGCGAAGGGCTACGCGAGCCACGGCGAGTCGTGGTCGTTCGCGCTGGCGCTGCGGCTGGGCGGGTACGAGCTGCTGCGTGTCGAGGGCGCCGAACCGGTCCTCGTGCTGGACGATGTGTTCGCCGAGCTGGACCGCGGCCGGCGTCGCCAGCTGGCGAAGGTGGCCGCCGGCGCGGAGCAGGTGCTGATCACCGCGGCGGTCGCGGAGGACGTGCCCGAGGAGCTGGACGGGCTGCGGTTCGACGTTCGACACGGGGAGGTGCGTCGTGTCTGACGAGTTGCCCCGAATGGGTGTGACGGGACACACAACTGGGGACAACCCTGTGGATGGTGTGGATAACTCACCGCCCGAAACGGACATATCCACAGACGGGGTCACTCCGGCGAGTGGTTTGAGGGGGGCGGACCTCGCCCGCGCCGCCCTCGAAGCCGCCCGCGCGTCGGCCAAGGAACGCGGGGTGCGCGGTCCGCGCAAGGGTGCGGCGGGGTCCGCCGGCCGCCGTCGCCGTCGCCGCTGGTCCGGTCCCGGGCCGGACGACCGCGACCCGCAGCCCCTCGGCCGGCTCGCCGCCCGGCTCGCCGCCGACCGCGGCTGGGTCGAGCGCCTGGCCGGCGGGCAGGTGTTCGCGCGGTGGCCGAAGCTCGTCGGGGAGGACGTGGCCGAGCACGCGCAGCCGGTCGCGTTCAGCGAGGGCGAGCTGACCGTGCAGGCCGACTCGACCGCGTGGGCCACGCAGCTCCGGCTGCTCCAGCGCGACCTGCTCAAGCGCATCGCCGCGGGGGTCGGCGACGGCGTCGTGAAGAAGCTGAAGGTGCAGGGCCCGGCGGCGCCCAGTTGGCGGTACGGCCCCAGGCACGTCCCGGGCCGCGGACCACGTGACACCTACGGGTGAGCTGCGTCAGGGCCGCAGCGGCGATCCTGTGGCGCGATGAGCGCTCACCAGTCGATTTTGACCCCGCGAACGGCGGTCGGCACCCATCTGCGTTCACTTCGGGCCGCCTGTGAGCAAACCAGGGGTGTCCTAAGTGGGTTTCTGTCGGTCTGCCCCGGTAGGATCGAGGGGTAGCGCAACCCAGCGTCGCCCGGCGACGGTCCCAGTCGCGTGAAGTCCGAGGAGACACCAGGCCCGTGGCAGCCAAGAAGAATGAGTACAGCGCGTCCTCGATCACCGTCCTGGAGGGTCTGGAAGCGGTTCGCAAGCGGCCAGGCATGTACATCGGGTCCACCGGCGAGCGCGGCCTGCACCACCTGATCCAAGAGGTCGTGGACAACTCGGTCGACGAGGCCATGGCGGGTTACGCGACGGTCGTGGACGTGACGCTGCTGGCCAACGGCGGCGTCCGGGTCATCGACGACGGCCGCGGCATCCCGATCGACATGCACCCGGTGGAGAAGCGGCCCGCGCTCGAGGTCGTGCTCACCACGCTGCACGCGGGCGGCAAGTTCGACAGCGACTCCTACGCGGTGTCCGGCGGCCTGCACGGCGTCGGCATCTCCGTGGTGAACGCGCTGTCCACCGCCGTGGACGTCGAGGTCAAGACCCAGGGTTTCACGTGGAACCAGCGGTTCGAGGCGACCAAGCCCGTGCACGAGCTGCGCAAGGGCGCGCCGACCGACGAGACCGGCACGTCGATCACCTTCTGGGCCGACCCGGAGATCTTCGAGACCACCGAGTACAACATCGAGACCATCTCCCGCCGCCTCCAGGAGATGGCGTTCCTCAACAAGGGGCTCACGATCATCCTGCGCGACGAGCGCGTGCAGGAGTCGGACGAGGAGGCCGACGCCGAGGGCCACGTCGCGGCCGTGCGCGAGCGCACGTTCCACTACCCCGGCGGCCTGGAGGACTTCGTCCGCCACATCAACCACACCCGTGAGGCGGTGCACCAGAAGGTCGTCTCGTTCGAGGCCAAGGGCGAGGACCTCGAGGTCGAGGTGGCGATGCAGTGGAACACCGGCTACACGCCGTCGGTGTACACGTTCGCCAACACGATCAACACCCACGAGGGCGGCACGCACGAGGAGGGCTTCCGCGCCGCGCTGACCCGCGTGGTCAACGAGTACGCGCGCGAGAAGAAGCTGCTCAAGGAGAAGGACTCCAACCTCACCGGCGACGACATCCGCGAGGGCCTGGCCGCGATCGTCTCGGTCAAGCTCAAGGAGCCCCAGTTCGAGGGCCAGACCAAGACCAAGCTGGGCAACAGCGAGGCCAAGTCGTTCGTGCAGAAGTCGACCAACGAGCACCTGGCCGACTGGTTCGAGCGCCACCCCAACGAGGCGAAGACGATCGTCACCAAGGCGGTGTCGTCGGCGCAGGCCCGCATCGCCGCCCGCAAGGCCCGCGAGCTGGTGCGCCGCAAGGGCGCGCTCGACATCGGCGGCCTGCCCGGCAAGCTCAAGGACTGCCGCTCCACCAACCCGGAGGAGTGCGAGATCTACGTCGTGGAGGGCGACTCCGCGGGCGGCTCGGCCAAGGAGGGCCGGGACTCCATGTTCCAGGCGATCCTGCCGATCCGCGGCAAGATCATCAACGTGGAGAAGGCGCGCATCGACCGCGTGCTGAAGAACAACGAGGTCCAGTCGCTCATCACCGCCTTCGGCACGGGCATCCACGAGGACTTCGACATCTCGAAGCTGCGGTACCACAAGATCGTGCTGATGGCCGACGCCGACGTCGACGGCCAGCACATCCGCACCCTCCTGCTGACCCTGCTGTTCCGCTTCATGCGCCCGCTCATCGAGCACGGCCACGTGTACCTCGCGCAGCCGCCGCTCTACAAGATCAAGTGGCAGCGCGCGGAACCGGAGTACGCCTACTCCGACCGCGAGCGCGACGGCCTGCTCCAGGCCGGGCTCGCCGCGGGCAAGAAGATCGGCAAGGACGACAACATCCAGCGCTACAAGGGCCTCGGCGAGATGAACGCCGCCGAGCTGTGGGAGACGACGATGGACCCGGCCAACCGGGTGCTGCTCCAGGTCACCATGGACGACGCCGCGACGGCCGACGAGCTGTTCAGCGTGCTGATGGGCGAGGACGTGGAAGCCCGCCGGTCGTTCATCACCCGCAACGCCAAGGGCGTGCGGTTCCTCGACGTCTGATCCTCTCCCCGGCCTCTTAAGGAAGTGCAACTGTGAGCGAGACGACGCTGCCCCCGGCCGGTGGAGACCGCACCGAGCCGCGCGACATCCAGCAGGAGATGCAGAACTCGTACATCGACTACGCGATGAGCGTGATCGTGGGACGAGCCCTGCCCGACGTGCGCGACGGCCTGAAGCCCGTGCACGTCCGCGTGCTCTACTCGATGTTCGACTCGGGCTTCCGCCCGGACCGCAGCTACAACAAGTGCGCCCGCGTGGTCGGCGACGTGATGGGCAACTACCACCCGCACGGCGACTCGGCCATCTACGACGCGCTGGTCCGCCTCGCCCAGCCGTGGGCCATGCGCTACCCGCTCATCGACGGCCAGGGCAACTTCGGCTCCCAGGGCAACGACCCGGCAGCCGCGATGCGTTACTGCGTGTCACCGGAAACCCGGATTCGCCTGGCAGACGGCTCGACGCCGCGCATCGGCGACATCGTCCCCGACGCCCAACCGAACAGCGACAACCCGATCGACCTCAAGGTGCTGGACCGCAACGGCAACCCGGTGCGCGCCGACATGCTGTTCCACTCCGGCGACCACCCCACGCTGAAGCTGCGCACCAGGAACGGCTACGAGCTGACCGGCACGCACAACCACCCGGTCCTGTGCCTGGTGAACGTGCTCGGGGTGCCGACCCTGCTGTGGAAGCTCCTGGAGGAGGTCCAGCCGGGTGACCGGGTGGTCCTGCAGCGCCTGCCGCAGGAGGCCGGCGAGCTGCCGGAGATCGGCCACTACTCGGCGGCGATCCTCGCCGGCGCGTTCGTCAGCGAGGGGTTCGTCTCGGCGGACCGGGCCGGGTTCAACAACATCGACGCGGAGTACTTCCAGCGCGTCGTGGACGCCTACGACGACGCGGTCGGCGGTCCGAGGTACGTGTACTCGCGCACCATCAAGTCGGGCTCCGTCCTGTACGAGCTGGACGTGCAGGACCTGACCCAGCTCCGGACGACGGTGCTCGGCGAGATGGTCGGGCAGCGCAGCGCCGCCAAGCGGGTGCCCGAGTTCGTCTGGGCGGCGGGCGAGGTGATCAAGAGGGCGTTCCTCGCGTCGCTGTTCACCGGTGACGGCTCGGCCTCGGCCCTGCCGCGCAACAGCGTGCAGGTCTCCTACTCCACGCGCAGCGCGCGGCTCGCCCGCGAGGTGCAGCAGTTGCTGCTGGAGTTCGGCGTGGTCAGCACGCTGGTGAACTACGAGGACGGCGAGATCAAGGTCGTCATCACCAACCGGCGTGACGCCCGCCTGTTCGCCCGCAACGTGGGCTTCCTCGGGGCGAAGCAGGACAAGCTGGACGCCATCCTGGACGCGGTCCCGCTCGAGAGCCGGGCGATGAGCAGCGACCACGTGCCGTTCGTCGGCGACTACATCCGGGCGCACGGCGCGACCCGCTGGACCGAGCGCGACTGGCTGCGCCGGCACAACGTGGACCGCGTCGAGCGGTGGGAGCGCGACTACGACGAGATCGCCGCGCGGATCACCAACCGCGAGGTGCTGGACGTGGTCGAACCGCTGGTCGACGGCCGGTTCTACTACGCGGCCGTCGAGTCGGTCACCGACGCCGGCGTGCGCCCGGTCTACAGCCTGCGGGTCGACACCGAGGACCACGCCTTCATCACCGACGGCTTCGTCAGCCACAACACGGAGTGCCGGCTCACGCCGCTGGCCATGCAGATGCTGGCCGACATCGAGGAAGACACGGTCGACTTCCGCGACAACTACGACGGCCGCATCCAGGAGCCGACGGTCCTGCCGTCGCGCGTCCCGAACCTGCTCATCAACGGCAGCTCGGGCATCGCGGTCGGCATGGCGACGAACATCCCGCCGCACAACCTGCGCGAGGTCGCCGACGGCGTGGTGTGGGCGCTGGACAACCCCGACGCCTCCGACGAGGAGACGCTGGAGGCGATGATCCAGCGGATCAAGGGGCCCGACTTCCCGACCTACGGCCAGATCCTGGGCACGGCGGGCATCGAGGACGCCTACCGCACCGGCCGCGGCTCGGTGAAGATGCGCGCGGTCGTGGACGTGGACGAGGACAGCAAGGGGCGGACCATCCTGGTCGTCAGCGAGCTGCCCTACCAGGTGAACCCGGACAACCTGGTGGAGAACATCGCCACGCTGGTCCGCGACCAGAAGCTGACCGGCATCGCGAACATCGCCGACGAGTCGAACCGGCGCGCGGGCATGCGCATCGTGATCACGCTCAAGCGCGACGCGGTGGCCAAGGTCGTGCTGAACAACCTCTACAAGCACACCCAGCTGCAGTACTCGTTCGGCGTCAACATGCTGTCGCTGGTCGACGGCGTGCCGCGCACGTTGCGCCTGGACCAGATGATCCGGCACTACGTGAAGCACCAGATCGAGGTCATCGTCCGGCGCACGCGCTTCCGGCTGCGCAAGGCCGAGGAGCGCGCCCACGTGCTGCGCGGCCTGGTCAAGGCGCTCGACCAGCTCGACGCGGTGATCGCGCTGATCCGCCGGTCGGATACGCCCGAGGTGGCGCGCACCGGCCTGATGGAGCTGTTGGACGTCGACGAGATCCAGGCGAACGCGATCCTGGAGATGCAGCTGCGCCGCCTCGCGGCCCTGGAGCGGCAGAAGATCATCGACCAGCTGGCCGAGATCGAGCTGGAGATCGCCGACTACAAGGACATCCTCGACAAGCCGGAGCGGCAGCGCGCGATCGTGCGCGAGGAGCTGCTGGCGATCGTGGACAAGCACGGTGACGACCGGCGCACCCGGATCGTGCCGTTCGACGGCGACGTGTCGATGGAAGACCTGATCGCGGTCGAGGACGTCGTCGTCACGATCACCCGGACGGGTTACGCGAAGCGCACGAAGACCGACCTGTACCGCTCGCAGAAGCGGGGCGGCAAGGGCGTGCAGGGCGCGCAGCTCAAGCAGGACGACATCGTGCAGCACTTCTTCGTGTGCTCCACGCACGACTGGATCCTGTTCTTCACCAACAAGGGCCGGGTGTACCGGGCGAAGGCGTACGAGCTGCCCGAGGCCAACCGCAACGCGCGCGGCCAGCACGTGGCGAACCTCCTGGCGTTCCAGCCGGAGGAGGAGATCGCCCAGGTCATCCAGATCAAGAACTACGAGGTCGCGCCGTACCTGGTGCTGGCCACGAAGAAGGGCCTGGTCAAGAAGTCGAAGCTGTCCGACTTCGACTCGAACCGGTCCGGTGGCCTGATCGGCATCAACCTGCGTGACGACGACGAGCTGGTCGGCGCGGTGCTGTGCTCGGCGTCCGACGACCTGCTGCTGGTGTCGGCCGACGGCCAGTCGATCCGGTTCCACGCGAGCGACGAGGCGCTGCGCCCGATGGGCCGCGCCACCTCCGGCGTGCTGGGCATGCGGTTCAACACCGGGGACGAGCTGCTGTCGATGGGCGTCGTCCAGGAGGGTCTGTTTGTTTTGGTGGCGACCGACGGTGGGTACGCCAAGCGCACGCCGATCGAGGACTACCCCGTCCAGGGTCGTGGTGGCAAGGGTGTGCTCACCATCCAGCACGACCGCAGGCGTGGGAGGCTGGTCGGCGCGCTCATCGTCGACGTCGACGACGAGCTGTACGCGATCACCTCTTCGGGCGGGGTCATCAGGACCAGCGCCAAGGAGGTGCGCAAGGCGGGGCGGCAGACGAAGGGCGTCCGGTTGATGAACCTCGGCGAAGGGACCACCCTGATCGCGGTGGCGCGCAACGCGGACGAGCCCGCGGACGTCACCAGTGGTGACGGCGGCGTGGTCGCCGACCCCACCGACGCCGCGGGTGCGACGCCGGCGGTCGGTTCCGCCGACGGTGACCAGGCCGAGCCTGCCAACTAGCGCGAACGAGAGGTTGAGGACTGCTCGTGACTCCACCCGAGAAGCCAGAGGACAAGACCGCGGTGATCACCCGGCCCGGCGCCGAGTCGACACCGGCGGCCGGGGCCACGCCCACCGGCGCCGAGGAGCCGGCGGTCGACGCCTCGGTGGCGTCCGAGCAGCCCGAGGCGTCGGCGGCCGAGGGCAAGACCGAGAAGGTCGAGCGGCCGGCCGCCGAGCAGGACCAGCACGGCGCGCCGCCGCCGTGGCAGCGGGTGACGAACGACACGCGGTACGGGGAGGCGCAGCAGGTCGGCCCGGCCGACCTGGTGTCCTCCCCGGACCAGGAGACGGTCGCGACGGCGCAGCCCGCGTACCCGGCGAGCGACCCGGACACGGTCGCGGTGGCCCGGCCCGTGGTGCCCGGCACGGGCGGTGGGGCGGGTGCGGCCCGCACGCAGGTGAACCTGGGCGCGAACGGGCGTCCGGCGGCGTCCGCGCCGACGGCGCGCCGGCCCGGGCGCGGTCCGCGTCGGGCGAGCCTGCAGGTCAAGCGGGTGGACCCGTGGTCGGTGCTGAAGCTCGCCCTGGTGCTGAGCGTGGCGTTGTTCTTCGTGTGGCTCGTGGCGGTCGGCGTGCTGTACGGCGTGCTGAACGGCATGGGCGTGTGGGACAAGATCAACAACACCGCGAGCGACCTGCTCCAGGGCAACGAGTCGGGCAGCGACCCGTTGATCAGCGCCGGCCGGGTGTTCGGCGTGGCGGCGATCGTGGGCGCGGTGAACATCGTGCTCTTCACCGCCCTGGCCACCGTGGGTTCGTTCGTCTACAACGTTTCCGCTGATCTTGCCGGGGGTCTGGAAGTGACCTTGTCCGAGCGGGAGTGATCTCCGACCACCCGATTTGGGGCCGCGACGGGGGGTGCTGTAGTCTTGCCGTCGTTGCCCCGAGGGCCTATAGCTCAGACGGTTAGAGCGCTTCGCTGATAACGAAGAGGTCGGAGGTTCGAGTCCTCCTAGGCCCACCGGAAGTTCACAGGTGTTGCAGAGGGGAATCGCCGTGAAGAAGATCATCGCACTCGTTGCGGTCGCCGGTGCGGTCCTGTTCTTCGTCAAGCGCAGCCGCACGGCGAAGGCTGACGCGGACCTGTGGCGCGAGGCCACTGCCCCCACCAACTGACCCGCGAGGGCGGTCCATCTGCCGCCCCCGTGCGGGGACGTAGCTCAATTGGCAGAGCACCGCCTTTGCAAGGCGGGGGTTAGGGGTTCGATTCCCCTCGTCTCCACTCGCTCTGGGCGAGGTGTGCCGACGGATTGCGTCGGCCGCCTCGCTCGTCGTGTTCGTGGGGTCGAACACCCCCACGCCCCAGCCGGGAGGCTCCGCCCCCGGACCCCGCCGAAGGTGCGGTGAGCGCCGGTGATCCGAGGACTCCGTCGCGCGGAACACCTCGACGTGGCGATCCCCGCGTGTGTTTCGGGAGAGTTAGGGGGCGCGAAAGTTTCGGTTGTCGTGTTTACTGAGTGTGCGGCCACCGGTCATCCCACGGGTGGGCCGGGGTCGTGTTCGCGGTAGGGCAACAAGTGAGGGCCCGCACCCAATGCCGCTGGGTGCGGGCCCTCGTCTTGCCCACTGCTATGCGTTGACGAGCGCCTGTTCCTGCTTGCGCGCGGCGATCACCTTGTCCACGGCCCAAGCGCCGGGACCGGTGAACGCCAACAGCAGGAACACCCACGCGTACACCGCGGCCAGCTCACCCTTGTTCTGGATGGGCAGCAGCCCGGCGGGCTGGTGGACCACGAAGTACGCGTAGGCCATCGCACCGGACGCGATCAGCGCGGCAACCCTGGTGCCGAGGCCGATGACGATCAGCGCGCCACCGACGAGCTCGATCAGACCGGCCGGGCCGGACGGCCAGTCGGTGATCGACACGGCACCCTTGGAGCCCAGCACGCCGAACAGCTTCTGCGCGCCGTGGCACAGGAAGAGCACGCCGACAACGATCCGGAACACAGCGATGGCATGGTCTCGACCGCGGTCAAAGATGTTCATCTTGACTCAGTCCTCACATTGCAGGGGCGGCCGGCAGGGTAAGGACACGCTAACGGGGATGACGTTACGTGCCTAGGTGGTCACGGTGTCGATTCACGATCCGGTATCTGATTGACTTGCTGCCCTATGAATCGAGTGCTGCTCACCGCCCTGCCATCCCTGCTGGTCGTCGGCGCGTTGGCCGCCTGCGGCCCCGGAGATCCCGTCCCCGCGCCCGACGCCGCGTCCACGACCAGCGCGGCGGCGACGACCACGACGACCGCGCCCGCCGGACCTCCGGCCGTGCCGGAGCCCACCGTCGACGGCCAGTGCCCCTACCTGGCCTCGTCCGCCGTGCAGGAGGCGAACGGGCAGCTGGTGCGGAAGGTTCGGCTGTCCGCAGACCAGCCGAACCCGGCGTGCTTCTTCTACGCCAACGCCACCGAGGTGCAGCTGTCGGTGTGGGTGTTCCAGGGTGAGCCCGCGACCGCGAAGGCGGTGGTCGACCGGGCCGCGCCGATCGCCGACTCGAACCCGGCCACGACCCCGGCCGGGTGGAACGGCGGCTCGCTGACCACCGACGCCGGGGCGGTCTACGCGGTGGCCAAGGGCGGCAACGCGGTGGTCGTGACCAGCAACCAGAAGCAGACGATCAAGACGCGCACGATCGCCGAGACCGTGGTCGGCAACCTGGGCCTCTGACGCACGGCTCCGCGCCCGCCCCGGGGTCGGGACGGGCGCGGAGCGCGGCTCACGGTCAGCTGCGGCTGTGCTGGTCGGAGACCTGGCCGTTGCGGGCCGCCTGGGGCCGCACCGACTCCGACGCGGCGGTGGTCGTGGTGGTCTCGGACGTGGGCTGCACGTCCTCCTCCTCCAGTCGCACCTCCTGCGGGCGCTTGGTCAGGGCCAGGTAGCCCGCCACCGCGGCGGCGGCGAACACGCCGAGCACCCACGGCCAGCGACGGCGCCGGGGCGCCTTGGCCGCGGCCAGTTCCCGACGCGCCTGCTTCGCGGCCTTGCGCACGTCCTTCGCGCGCACCTTGGCCTCCTTGCGCGCGCGCTCGGCGGCCTTCACGACCTCCTTGCGCACGCCCTTGGCCCGCTTCGCGAGCTGCTTGCGACCGCGCCGGGTGGACTTCTCGTAGCCCTCGGCCCGCTCGACCAGCGCACCCGCCTTGTCGGCGACGACACTCCGGACGTAGTCCCTGGTCACGCCGCGCTCGGCCAGCTTGCCCTCGGCGCGCTCCGCCAGTTGGACGGCCGCGTCGGCACCGACGTGACCGGCGCGGACGGCGCCGCGGCGAACAGCACGCACCGCCTTGCCGACCGACTCCCCGGCCCGGGTCATGGCGTCTACCTCATCCATATCGCGCTCCAGAAGCTGTCGGTCAGTCACGTTCCAGGCAGTACCCATCGTGCCCCTTCCCCAACCACCGCGCCCGGTGATGGCACGATGGGTGTGTGGCAGACAGCAACGAATCGTTCGTCGGGACCAAGGTGACGGCGACCCTGCACACCACGCAGGGCGACATCCGCATCAACCTCTTCCCCGACCACGCCCCCAAGACGGTGGCCAACTTCGTCGGCCTGGCCGAGGGCACGAAGAGCTACAGCGAGCCGAACGCGAAGGGCGAGTCGTCCGGGCCGTTCTACGACGGTGCGATCTTCCACCGGGTGATCGCGGGCTTCATGCTCCAGGGCGGTGACCCCACGGGCACCGGCCGCGGCGGCCCCGGCTACAAGTTCGCCGACGAGTTCCACCCGGAGCTGCAGTTCAACAAGCCCTACCTGCTGGCGATGGCGAACGCGGGCGCGAACACCAACGGCTCGCAGTTCTTCATCACGGTCGCGCCGACCACGTGGCTGAACTTCAAGCACACGATCTTCGGCGAGGTCGCGGACCAGGAGTCGCGCAACGTGGTGGACGCGATCGGCGCGACGCCGACCACCACGGGCGACCGCCCGGTCACCGACGTGGTCATCCAGAAGGTCTCGGTGGAGCGGTCCTGAGTGGCCGACTCGCCGATCTCCCCGCCGCCCGGTGAGCCGATCGGGGCGCGGCCCGACCTGCCGGTCTGCGCCCGCCACCCCGATCGGGCCACCGGGCTGCGGTGCGTCCGCTGCGACCGGCCGGCGTGCCCGGAGTGCCTGCGCGAGGCGTCCGTCGGCTACCAGTGCGTCGACTGCGTGAACCAGGGCCGGGCCACCGTGCGCCGGCCGCGCACGTTCGTCGGCGCGGAGTTCGGCGGGCGCCCGGTGGTCACCCCGGTGCTCATCGCGGTGAACGTGCTGGTGTTCGCGGTCACCGCGGCCCAGGCGGGCAGCGTGGCGGGCAACCAGCGGTCGCCGCTGTTCGGCGACCTGCTCATGTACACGCCCTCGGTCGCCCTGGGCGGCGAGTGGTGGCGGCTGCTCACGTCGGGGTTCCTGCACTTCGGGCCGCTGCACCTGGCGTTGAACATGATCGCGCTGTACGTGCTGGGCCGGGACCTGGAGCCGGTGTTCGGCCGGCTGCGGTTCTCCGCGGTGTACCTGGTGTCGCTGCTCGGCGGCAGCGTCGCGGTGTACCTGTTCGGCGGCCTGAACACGGTCGTGGCGGGCGCGTCCGGCGCGGTGTACGGCCTGATGGGCGCGATGCTGGTGGCCGTGCTGCGGCTCAAGCTCAACGCCGGTCCGGCGCTGGGCGTGATCGCGCTGAACGTGGTGTTGAGCTTCACCCTGCCGGGGATCTCGCTGCTCGGGCACATCGGCGGGCTGGTGATCGGCGCGGCGGTGACCGCCGGGCTGGTCTACGCGCCGGCCGGGAAGCGGAACACCTGGCAGGCGGCGGTCGTGGCGGCCGCCGTGGTGCTGCTCGTGGTCATGGCGGTCGTGCGCACCGGTCAGCTGGTCTGACGGGCGCTCCGGGCCCGCGCCGCCGGGGCTTCGGCGCCGGTCACGGGCGCAGGGCGTGCAGGACGTCGGCCACGTCCCGCGGGTCCGTGCCCAGGTCGATCGGGGTGAACACGAACAGCTGCTCGTCCTCGCCCCGCCGCCAGTCCAGCTCCAGGGTGACCGTCTCGCGGCCGAGCCTGCGGGTGTGGGCCAGCCGCACCTTGACCTCGTGCCAGGGCAGCAGCCGCGGCCCCGACAGGGTGCGCACGGTGAGGCCCGAGTCGTCCACCAGCAGCCGCGGTCGGACGAAGGTGCCGTAGGCGCCCAGCGCGAGCAGCAGGAGGGTGGCGAGGCCGAGGAAGACCCGGCTCGTGGCCTGTGAGCTGAGGATGGTGACCAGCAGGAACACGGCGGCCAGGCCCCAGGCGAGGCCGACCATGCCGGGTTGGGGCGACCAGGTGCGCGGTGGGTTCACGCTTCCGAGTCTGCCGCACTTGTGGACAACTGGAGCCCCCGACCGGCGCTTGTGCATTTTGGCGCAAAGTTGTCCACAGGAGTTGTCCCCATTGGGGATGACTTACACCCGTGTGCTTCGGTGACCTTCGGGTGAACGCGGTGAACTACCGGGTAACGCGGAACGGCCCGGACGTGGAGCACGTCCGGGCCGTCAGCCACTGCGCGTAGTGCGTGGTCAGCGCCATTTCATGGTCATCAGCAGACCGACGATCATGAGGGCGAACCCGATGCCGAAGTTCCAGGACCCGAGGTCCATCATCACCGGGACCTTCTCGCCCGCGATGTAGTTGACCACCAGCCACGCCAGCCCCAACAGCATCATGCCGAGCATCACGGCGATGTAGACGGGGTGCGACGGCCCCGCCGCCTTGACCTTCACCGGGGTGCGGCGATCGGCAGGCGCCGTGTAGACGGCCTTCTTGCGGACCTTGGACTTGGGCATGCTGTCCTCGCCTGACGGGTGGATAGGTCTCCAGTGGGCGTGAGTTCACGTCCACTGCTGGATGAACACGTTAACGTAACCGAGCAGGTCCCTGAAGCACCGTGTAGTTCTGGAACGTTCGGCTTGGGAGGTTTTCCGGTGAGCTACGACCCGCCTCCGCCGCAAGGCGGCCCGCCGGGCCGGCCGCCACGACCCGGGCCACCGCCGCCGCAGGTCCCCGGCGAACCGCCGCTCCCCGGCCACCGCCCGCCCACGCCTCCCGGCGGTTTCACCAGGCCATCGACCCCTCCGGGTGGTGTCGACCGGCCGGTTGGCCGCCCGGACCGCCCGGTCCCGCCACCCGTCGGCGCGGACCGCCCACCCACGCCACCAGGGGGATTCGACCGCCCTGCGGGCCGGCTCGGAGACCCGGACCGGCCGGCGACCCCTCCCGGCGGTTTCAGCCGTCCGGGTGAGTCACGCCCGCCCCGCGTCGAACCGCCCGCCGCAGGTCGCCGTGCGCTCCCCGACGACGCGGCGCCCCCGCCGGCCCCGCCCGGCGGCCGCCGGGCGCTGCCGGACGACGCCGCCCACCCGGTCGAACCGCCGGCCGGCCGGCGCGCGCGCCGTGACGACGCTCACCCGGTCGAGCCGCCGACGCCCGGTCGCCGCGCCCGCCGGGGCGACGAGCCGTTCCCGGCCGACGCGCCGCCCGCCGGCCGCCGGGCCCGGCGCGACGACGTGCCGCCCGTCCCGGTGGACCCCTACAAGACCTCCTACGTCGAGCCGGTGGCGGTCGAGCACCCGGCCCGCCGGGCGGCGCCCTCCGAGGTGGCCGCCCGCCTCGGCGGCGCGCCGGCCCCCGCCGGCCCCGGGCGGCCCCGGCCCGCGCCGCCGGACGTGGACGCCACCCGCTACACGAACGCGTTCTCCGGCAGCCTGCCCCCGCCTCCCGGCGCACGCCCGCCCGGGCCGCCGCGTCGCCCTCGCCCCGTCGACCCGCCCACCGAGGTCATCGCGCCCGTGGACGACTACGACGACGACTACGAGGACTACGACGACGAAGAGGAGTTCTACGAGGACGACGACTACTACGACGACGAGGACGAGCAGCCCGCGCCGCCGCCCGACAGCGTGGCCCGCAAGACCGTCCGCGCGATCGGCGAGCTGCTGATCACGGCCGGCCTGGTCATCCTGCTGTTCGTCGTCTACGAGGTGTACGTCACCGACCTCATCTCGGCGGGCAAGCAGGACGACGCCACGCAGGCGCTGGACGAGCAGTGGAACTCGAACACGGTCGAGTCCGACCCGCAGCGCCACGCCCAGTACGAGCTGCTGGACGGCCAGGCGTTCGCCAAGATGTACATCCCCGCGTTCGGCCCGGACTACAAGTTCTCCATCGTCGAGGGCACCACCGACAAGGACCTGGAGATCGGCCCCGGCCACTACAAGGGCACGGCGCTGCCGGGCGACCCGGGCAACTTCTCCGTCGCGGGCCACCGGGTCGGCAAGGGCGCGCCCTTCAACGACCTGGACCTGCTGAACTCGTGCGACGCGATCGTGGTCGAGACGCAGACCCAGTGGTTCGTCTACCGGGTGCTGCCGAAGTCCGGCGAGGCGGCGACGTGGGCGCAGAAGCAGGCCGACCCCAAGTGCGAGAAGGTCTCGCCGCTCGGCGCGCCCTACGACAAGACCGTCGGCCAGGAGATCGTGCTGCCCACGCAGGGCGAGGTCATCGACCCGGTGCCGCACTTCGAGGGCGAGGTGCCCGCGGCGCAGCAGGTGGCGCTGATGACGCTGACCACCTGCCACCCGCGGTTCTCCGACAAGCAGCGGCTCATCGTGCACTCGGTGCTGACGATGAGCTACCCGAAGGCCCCCGGTTTCGTGCCCGAAGAGATGAAGGAGCAGTGATGTACGGGTGGATCTGGCGGCACCTCCCCGGCCCGCTGCCCGTGCGCGTCCTGGAGGCGCTGGTGCTCGTGGCCGGGGTGGTCGCGCTGCTGATGTTCGTGGTGTTCCCGTGGGCGGAGCCGAAGCTGCCGTTCAACAACGTGACGACGCCCCAGTAGCCGCTACGACCGGCAGATGCCGGTCATCTCCGCCCGGTCCACGACCTTGACCCGGTCGCGGCCGCGGGCGGCGCCGAGGGCCAGCTCGTGCGCGTCCAGCCGGCGCCACCCTTCGACGGTGGTGAACGGCACGGCGCGCTGCTCCAGGAACCGGACCACCGCGTCCGGCTCGCGGGCGGGCGCGGGCGGCAGCCCCGGCGCGTCGGCGAGCAGGCTGGTCACGGTCTCCAGCGCGTCGCCCTTGGTGTGGCCGATGAGGCCGACCGGGCCGCGCTTGACCCAGCCGGTGACGTACACGCCCGGCACGGCGCGCTCGTCCAGGTCGAGCACCCGGCCCGCCCGGTGCGGCACGGTGCCGGAGGAGTGGTCGAACGGCAGGTCGACCAGGGGCGTGGACAGGTAGCCGACGGCCCGGTAGACCGCCTGCACGGGCCAGTCGGTGAACTCGCCGGTGCCGCGCACGCCGCCGTCGCCGGTCAGCTCCATCCGCTCGGTGCGCAGGCCGGTGACCGACCCGGACCCGAGCACCGCCACGGGCGCCTGCAGGAAGTGCAGGTGCAGCCGGCGCGGGCGGTCGCGGACGTCGCGGACCGCCCACTCCTGCAGGGTCTTGACCACCATCTCGACCTGCTTGTTCGACCGGATCGCGGCCATGCTCGCCGCGTCGAACTCGATGCCCTCGGGGTGCACGACCACCTCGACGTTGGGCGAGTGGTCCAGCTCCCGCAGCTCCAGCGGGGTGAACTTGGCCTGCGCCGGGCCGCGGCGGCCGAAGACGTGCACGTCGGTGACCGGGCTGGCCCGCAGCCCTTCGTGCACGGTGTCCGGGATGTCGGTGGCCAGCAGCTCGTCGGCGGTCTTGGCCAGCACGCGGGCGACGTCGAGCGCGACGTTGCCCACGCCGAGCACGGCGACCTCGCGGGCCCGCAGCGGCCAGGTGCGCGGCACGTCGGGGTGCCCGTCGTACCAGGAGACGAACTCGGCCGCGCCGTGGGAGCCGTCCAGCTCGATGCCGGGGATGTCCAGCGGCCGGTCCTTCTCCGCGCCGGTGGCGAAGACCACCGCGTCGTAGAAGTGCCGCAGGTCGTCCAGCTTGAGGTCGACGCCGTACCCGACGTTGCCGAAGAACCTGATCCCCGGCCGGTCCAGCACGCGTTGCAGGGCGTTGACGATGCCCTTGATGCGCGGGTGGTCCGGGGCGACGCCGTACCGGATCAGGCCGTACGGCGCGGGCAGCCGCTCGAACAGGTCGACGCCGACGTCCGTCCCCGACTCGGCCGCGGACTTGGTGAGGAGGTCGGCGGCGTAGATGCCGGCGGGGCCGGCGCCGACGACGGCGACGCGCAGGGAACGGGTCATACCTCCAGGTTAGGTGAGGCTAAGCTCACTTCTGGCGAGAGGTTGGTCACGGCTACGCTGGCGGCCATGCGCGTGCTCGTGGTCGACAACTACGACAGCTTCGTCTACAACCTCGTCCAGTACCTGGCCCAGCTCGGGGTCGAGTGCGTGGTGCGGCGCAACGACGCCGTCGAGCTGGACGAGGTCGACGACGTCGGCGGCGTCCTGGTCAGCCCCGGCCCCAGCACGCCGGACAAGGCGGGCCGCAGCATGGACGTCATCCGCCACTGCGCGGACCGCGGCGTCCCCGTGTTCGGGGTGTGCCTGGGCCACCAGGCCATCGGCGCGGTGTGGGGCGGCACGGTCGACCTCGCGCCGGAACTCCTGCACGGCAAGACCAGTGTGGTGCACCACGACGGCGCGGGCGTGCTGAAGGGCGTGCCCAGCCCGTTCGTCGCCACCCGCTACCACTCGCTGACCGTGCTGCCGGACACCGTCCCGGCCGAGTTCGAGGTGACGGGCCGCACCGAGTCCGGCGTCGTGATGGCCATGCGCCACCGGGAGCTGCCGGTCGAGGGCGTGCAGTTCCACCCGGAGTCCGTGCTGACCGAGGGCGGCCACCGGATGCTGGCGAACTGGCTGGCCGTGTGCGGCTTCGAGGTGCCCGAGGCGACCGTGTCGCAGCTGGAGAACGGCATGCGCCAACTCGCCGCGGCGGCCGGCCGGAAGTAGGTCTCGTAAAAAGGCCCCCTCCGCGGTGGAGGGGGCCTTTTTCGCGGGTCCGCTACCGGGTTGAGGTCGGTCCGCCGAGCTTGAAGTCGCCCAGGATCACGTTGATCCGGGCGTTCTTGCCGGCGGGCGCCTCGGGCTTGATCTCCTGGTCCAGGATCTTCTTGTCCTGGCCGATCTCGGAGACCGGCTCGCGGTCGCTCACGGCCAGGTCGTTGCCGGTCCAGCCGGCCTGGCTGAGCCTGCTGCGCGCCTGGTTCTCGGTGAGGCCGCGCAGGTCGGGCATGATGAACTGGTTGTTCTTGGACACGCTCAGCGTGACGACCGTGCCCTTCTCCAGCCGCCCCGGCGCGGGGTTCTGGGCCACGACCTCGTTCAACGGCTCCGGGCTGTCGACGTCCTTGGTCTGCACCTTGAACCCGTTGCCCTCCAGGGTCGCCCGCGCGTTCTCCAGGGTCTGGCCGGTCACGTCCGGCAGCTGCACGGTGTCGGGCGCCTTGCCCAGCGTCACCGTGATGGTGCTGCCCTTGGGCGCGCTGGTGCCCGCCGACGGCGACTGCGAGACGACCTTGCCGACCAGGTTCGGGTCGTCGGTCTCGACGGTCTCGGTGGCCTGCTGGTAGACCCACTGCTCGGCTTCGAGCTTGCGCTGGGCGTCCTGGGGGCTCAGACCGGTGACGCTCGGCACCGGCGCGGCCTGCGGGGCGTCGCCGATCACGAGCTTGACCACGCTGCGCTTGTCGACCTCGCGGTTCGCGGGCGGGTCGGTGGAGATCACCTTGCCGATCTGGTCCGCGGTGCACGTCGGCTGCGGTCCCGGCTGGCACGGCATCGTCTCGACCTCGACGGACAGCTCCTTGCCCTCCAGCTCGGCGCGGGCCGCCGACTGCTCCTTGCCGACCAGCGACGGCACGGTCACCTTCTCCGTCGCCGCCTTGTTGTCGTCGCCGCCCATCAGGGACGTGGTGATCCACGTGGCGAGCGCGAGCACGGCGATGCAGAGCAGGACGACCAGCGCGATCATGATCGTCTTCTTGCGCCGCGCCCGCCGCTCCTCCTCTTCCTCGGCCAGCGGGTCGTACTCGGCCGGCTCGTCGCGCTGCGCCGCCGGCCGGTGCCGGCCGCCGCCGGTGGAGGGGGCGATCTCGGTGCGCGGCGCGGACGACTGGTTCAGCACCGCGGTGCGGTCCTCGGCCGTCATCACGGCGGGCGCCGACGGCCGCTGCCCGGACAGCACGCGCACCAGGTCCGCGCGCAGCTCGGCGGCCGACTGGTAGCGGTTGGCCGGTCCCTTGGCCATCGCCTTCAGCACGATCGCGTCCAGCGCGGGCGACACCTTCGGGTTCAGCGCCGACGGCGGCTTCGGGTCCTCCCGCACGTGCTGGTAGGCCACCGCCACGGGCGAGTCGCCGGTGAAGGGCGGCTCCCCGGTCAGCAGCTCGAACAGCACGCAGCCCGACGCGTACACGTCGGACCGCCCGTCCACCGCCTCGCCGCGGGCCTGCTCCGGCGACAGGTACTGGGCGGTCCCTATCACGGCGGCGGTCTGGGTCACCGCGGCCTGGCCGTCGTGCACCGCGCGCGCGATGCCGAAGTCCATCACCTTCACCGCGCCCGACCGGGTGATCATGACGTTCGCGGGCTTCACGTCCCGGTGCACGATCCCGTGCCGGTGGCTGAAGTCCAGCGCGGCCGACACGTCGGCCATGACCTCCATCGCCCGCTTGCCCGACAGCGGGCCCTGGGTCTTGACGATGTCGCGCAGCGTCCGCCCGTCGACGAACTCCATGACGATGTAGGGCAGCGGGCCGTACTCGGTCTGGGTCTCACCGGTGTCGTAGACCGCGACGATGGCGGGGTGGTTCAGCGCCGCCGAGTTCTGGGCCTCGCGACGGAACCGCTCCTGGAACTGGGTGTCACGGGCGAGGTCGGCGCGCAGCACCTTGATGGCCACGTCCCGGCCGAGCCGGACGTCCCGGCCCTTGTGCACCTCCGACATGCCGCCGTAGCCGAGGGTCTCACCCAGTTCGTAGCGGTTGGAGAGCAGTCGCGGAGTGCTCATCAGTGCTTCGTCCCGCTCCTCGTCAACGGTCTCACCATCAAGCCTTGCGTTCGCAGTCGTACCGTTCGCGCGTCATGTCGGTACACACGTCACCGTGACCCGTGAGCCGATCGCAACCTCACCGGTCGGCGCCAGGTCCGTCACCAGGCACCGCTCCGGCTCCCGCGGCGCACCCCCGTCCTCGGAATGCACCTCGGGCGCCAGGCCGTGCCCGGAGAGCCGCTTCGCGACCTCGTCCACCGGCAGGTCGACGAAGTCCGATTTCGTGATCGTCACCTTCGGTTTGCCGGGGAGCCGATCGGTCGAGTCGTCCAACGGGCGGGCGCTCGTGGTGCCCTGCTGCGTCGCCCCGCCGGGCACCTCGTCCTCCTTCAGCGCCCAGCGCAACACGACCACGCCGAGCACCAGCAGCGCGACCACCAGCAGAGCGACCATAACCCACAGCACGACCCGGTTGCGCCCCGGAGGCGGTGGACCCGCCGGCAACGGACGGAAAGCGCCCGTGTGCGGAGTGTTCAGGGCCGGTGGCACCGGTTGCAGGCCGGGGCGCGACCCGGGGTGGGTCACCGGGTTGCCCGGGTGGTGGTGCTGGGGGTGGGCCGGGGGCGGCGTCATCGGCGCGACCATCGGCGCGCCGACCGCCATCGCCAGCCCGGACGGCGCGGGCAGCGGCTGGCCGGCGCGCACCGCGCTCACCGCGGACGCGAACTCGCCGCCGTTGCGGTACCGCTGGCGGGGGTCCTTCACCAGGGTCGCCTCGATCAGCGCGCGGGGACCCGGCGGCACGTCCGGCGGCAGCGGCGGGGCGATGTCGCGGATGTGCATCATCGCGACCGTCACCGCGTTCTCCGACAGGAACGGCCGGTGCCCGGTCAGGCACTCGTAACCGCACACGGCCAGCGCGTACACGTCCGACGCGGGCTCGGCGGCGTGGCCGAGCGCCTGCTCCGGCGCGATGTAGTGGGCGGTGCCCATGACCATCCCGCTGTGCGTGACGGGCGCGGCGTCGGCGGCCTTCGCGATGCCGAAGTCGGTGATCTTCACCTTGCCGGTCGGCGTCACCAGGATGTTGCCGGGCTTCACGTCCCGGTGCACCAGGCCGCGCTCGTGCGCGGCCTGCAACGCGTTGCCCGCCTGCTCCAGCAGGTCGAGCGTGCGGTCCGCGCCGAGCCGGCCGCGGGCGATGATCGCGGCCAGCGGCTCGCCCTCGACCAGCTCCATCACCAGGTAGGCGGTGTCCTCCGGCCCGTCCGGGACCGACGCCGTCTCGCCGTAGTCGTGCACCGCGGCGATGCCGGGGTGGTTGAGCGACGCGGTGGTGCGCGCCTCGATCCGGAACCGGTTCAGGAACTCCGCGTCACCGCTCAGCTCGGCCTTCAGCACCTTCACCGCGACCTTGCGGTCGAGCCGGGTGTCGTCGGCCTCCCAGACCTCGCCCATGCCGCCGACGGCGATCCGCCTGGACAGGCGGTACCGCTCGGCGAGCAACTGGCCGGAGGTCAGCATCAGCGTCCCCCGAGGTAGGCGCCGATGACCGCGCGGCCGATCGGCGCGGCGACCCGGCCACCCGTGGCCGACAGGCCCTGCTGCCCGCCGTTCTCCACGATCACCGCGATCGCGATCTCGGGCTTCTCGGCCGGCGCGAACGCCACGTACCAGGCGTGCGGGTTGGTCGAGCGCACGTCGTCGCCGTGCTCGGCGGTGCCCGTCTTCGACGCGATGGTCACGCCGCTGAGCTTGCCGCCGCCGCCCGTGTTGTTCTCCGAGGCGATCATCATGTCGCGCAGCGCGTTGGCCTGCGCGGGCTCCATCGCCTCGTCGACCTCGTCCGGCTTGGTCTCGCTGATCGCCTGGAGGTCCGGCGCGAGGATCTTGCCGATCAGGTGCGGCTGCATCCGCACGCCGCCGTTGGCGATGGTCGCCGCCAGCACCGCGTTGGCCAGCGGCGTCACCCGGACGTCCTTCTGGCCGATGCCGGTCTGGTAGATCGACGGCTTGTCCGCCATGGGGCCGAGCGTCGAGGGCACGACCGACAGCGGGATCTTCAGGTCCTGCTCGCCGATGCCGAACTTGGCCGCCTGGTCGCGCAGCTTCTCCGGGCCGAGTTCCGCGGCCAGCACCGCGAACGCGGTGTTGCACGACTTGGCCAGCGCCTCCTGCAGGGAGGCGGTGACGCCGTTGCCGCAGGTGGTGTCGTTGAAGTTCGGCAGCGGGGTGTTCGTGCCCGGCAGCGTGATCACCGGGCGGCCGTCGACCTCGCTGTCCTTGGTCTTGCCCTCGGCCAGCGCCGCCGCGGTCACCACCAGCTTGAACGTCGAGCCGGGCGGGTAGTTCTCGTGCACCGCGCGGTTGAGCATCGGCTTGGACTCGTCCGCGTCGTAGGCGGTCCACGCCTCTTCCTGCACGTCCACGTCGTGGCTGGCGAGCACGTTCGGGTCGTAGGACGGGGTGCTCGCCATGGCCAGGATCTCGCCGGTCTGCGGCCGGATGGCCACCACCGTGCCGGTCACGCCCTGGAGCCGCTCGAACGCCGCCTGCTGGAGCTTCGCGTCGATGGTGAGCTGGAGGCTGCCGCCCTTGGGGTCGCGGCCCGTGATCAGGTCCGACACCCGGCGCGCGAACAGCCGGTCGTCCGAGCCGTTGAGCAGGTCGTCCTCGGCGCGCTCCATGCCGCCCGCGCCGTACAGCGTGGAGAAGTAGCCGGTCACCGGCGCGAACGCGGGGCCGTTGGCGTAGGTGCGCAGGTAGCGCAGCCGGTCGTCGACCCGCTGCACGCTGGCCAGCGGCGTGCCGTCGGCGGAGATGATCTGGCCGCGCTCCCGCGAGTACTGGTCCAGCACCACCCGGCGGTTGAGCGGGTTCTTGCGGTAGTCGTCGGCCTTGATGACCTGCACGTACGTCGCGTTGCCGAGCAGCAGGAGCATCATCGCCATCATGGCGAGGCCGACCCGGCGGAGCGGTGTGTTCATTTGGGACGCTCCACCATGACAGTGAACTGGTCGGCGATGGCCGGCTGCTGCGGCCGCGGCTTCGGCGTGGACTTCGGCGCGCGCGCCGCGTCCGAGATGCGCAGCAGCAACGCCACCAGGATGTAGTTGGCCAGCAGCGACGACCCGCCGTAGGACAGGAACGGCGCGGTGATGCCCGTCATCGGGATCAGCTTGCTGACGCCGCCGACGACGATGAAGATCTGGAACGCCACCGCGAACGCCAGGCCGCCCCCGAGGAGCTTGCCGAACGTGTCGCGCACGGCGAGCGCGCTGCGCAGGCCGCGCATCGCGAACACGGTGTAGATCAGCAGCACCGCGGCCAGCCCGACGAAGCCCAGCTCCTCGCCGATCACGGCGGTGATGAAGTCGGTGTTGGCCTCGGGGATCTGGTCCGGCCGGCCGCCGCCCAGTCCCGCGCCGAACAACCCGCCGGTGCCGAGCCCGAACAGCGACTGCACGATCTGGTAGCCCGCCCCGGACGGGTCGGCGAACGGGTCCAGCCAGTTCTGCACCCGGATCTGGACGTGGCCGAACAGCTTCCACGCCACGACCGCGCCGACGCAGAACATCACCACGCCCAGCACCACCCACGCGGCCCGCTCGGTCGCCACGTACAGCAGCACCAGCACGATGCCGAAGAACAGCAGCGAGCTGCCCAGGTCCTTCTGCAGCACCATGATGCTCACGCCGACCGCCCACGCGGCGACCAGCGGGCCCAGGTCCCGGGCGCGCGGCAGGTCCAGGCCGAGGATCCGGCGGCCGGCGATGGTGAACAGGTCGCGCTTCGACACCAGGAACGCGGCGAAGAAGACCATCAGCAGGATCTTCGCGAACTCGCCCGGCTGGATGGAGAACGCGCCGAAGCTCAGCCAGATCTTCGCGCCGTTGATCTCCGGCGCGATGAAGCTCGGCAGCACGCCCGGCAGCACCAGCGCGACCAGGCCCAGCAGGCCCGCGGTGTAGCCGTAGCGCGCCAGCGTGCGGTGGTCGGACAGCACCTTCAGCGCGGTGCAGAACAGCACCAGCGCGATCGCCGTCCAGAGGACCTGCTTGGGCGCGGCGGGCGACCACACCTGGTTGCCGGGCAGCTTCACGTCGGCCATGGCCAGGTCGATCCGGTGGATCATGACCAGGCCCAGGCCGTTGAGCAGCGCGACGCACGGCATGATCACCGGATCGGCGTAGGGCGCCCATTTGCGCACCGCGAGGTGCGCGACGGTCAGCAGGCCCAGGTAGGCCAGGCCCAGCCACACGATCCGCATGGTCAGTTCCTGCTCCTGGTTCGCCTCGACCAGGATCAACGCGCCCGTCACGAGCGTGGCGGCGAACGCGAGCATGAACAGCTCGGTGCTGCGTCGGGTGGGCGGCCTCAACCCGGGCGACGTGCTGCTCGCCGCCGCGAGCGGTGTGCCCTCAGCGCCGGGGACCGGCGAACCCATGCGACTACTGACCCTTTCGGCAATCCGTGCCCGGCTTCTGCACGGGCGTGGTGAGGGGGGTCCCCTCCGCGGTGGTGGACGTGGTCGCCCCGGTCGGGGTTGTCGTCGGGGGCGCGGTGGTGGTGGACGTCTCCGTGCCCGTAGACCCGGTGCTGTCCTTCGGGCAGAACGGCAGCGTCTGCTCGGTGCGCAGGCGGCGGATCGCCTCCCGGGCGCCCTCCAGCCCGTCCACGTCGGTGATGCCGTTGCGCACCACGTCCCGGGTGGCGACCTTCAGGTCGTCCACCGTGATCGGCTCGCACGCCTGCGCGCCGGGCGGGCACGAGCCCTCCACCTGGCGGTGCAGGTCGAAGCCGAACACGCTGCCGGTGACGCCGCGGAACACCGCGACCTCGCCGTTGTCCGCCGTGCCCACGTAGTACTGGCGCAGCACGTACCAGCGCGTGCCCAGACCCGCCGCGGCCAGCAGCAGGAGCAGGAAGACCACCAGGCCGAGCGCCTTGAGCCGGCTGCCGCGCGACCGCCGGGGGTCCGGCGGCGGCATCGGCTCGACCCGCGGCGGCAGCGGTCGGGGCCCCGTGATGGAACTCGCCCGCGAGGCGGGCGAGTCGGGTGGTGGCGGGTCTTCGCTGCCGTCTCCGGCGGCGCCGCCCACTATCGGCGCGTCCTCCCCGAAGTCGACGTCGACCACGTCGGCGACGACGACCGTCACGTTGTCGGGGCCGCCGCCCTTGAGCGCCAGCTCGATCATCCGGTCCGCGCACGCCTGCGGGTCCGGGATGCGGATCGCCTCTTCCAGCGTCTCCATGCTGACCACGCCGGACAGGCCGTCCGAGCACAGCAGGTAGCGGTCGCCCGGACGGGCCTCCCGCACCATC
Source organism: Actinosynnema sp. NPDC004786 (assembly GCF_053601135.1). Lineage (NCBI taxonomy): Bacteria > Bacillati > Actinomycetota > Actinomycetes > Pseudonocardiales > Pseudonocardiaceae > Actinosynnema > Actinosynnema sp. NPDC004786. The sequence goes on from NZ_JBSGBG010000006.1 coordinate 170,011, forward strand.
AGCCTCGGCTCCACCTCGTGGCCGGTCAACGCGCGCAGCAGCAGCGACCGCTGCGGGTGCGTGGCCGCTTCCTCCTCGGTGATCCGTCCCTCGTCGATCAGCGACTGGACGAACGTGTCGTCGTGCGTGATCTGCGTGAACGTGCCGTTGCGCAGCATGTACGCGCGGGAGTCGCCGATGTGCACCATGCCCAGCCGCGAGCCCGCGAACAGCACGGCGGTGAGCGTGGTGCCCATGCCGTCCAGGTCGGGGTCGCTCTGCACGAGCTCGGAGATCGCGCCGTTGCCGGCGATCACCGCGTCGCGGAGCTGGCCGAGCAGGTCGTCGCCCGGCTCGTCGTCGTCGAGCGGGGCCAGGGCGGCGATGACGACCTTGCTGGCGACCTCGCCGGCGGCGTGGCCGCCCATGCCGTCGGCGAGCGCGAGCAGGCGGGGACCCGCGTACACGGAGTCCTGGTTGTTCGAGCGGACCAGGCCCCGGTCGCTGCGGGCCGCGTATCGGAGGACGAGGGTCATGAGCGCAGCTCGATCACCGTTTTGCCAATTCGGATCGGGGAGCCGAGCGGGACCCGGAGTGGGGCCGTGACCTTCGCCCGGTCGAGGTACGTGCCGTTCGTGGAGCCGAGGTCCTCCACGTACCAGTCGGTGCCGCGCATCGACAACCGCGCGTGCCGGGTCGACGCGAAGTCGTCGTCCAGCACGAGCGTGGAGTCGTCCGCGCGGCCGATCAGGATCGGCCTGCCGTCCAGGGAGATGCGCGTGCCCGCCAGCGCGCCGTGGGTCACGACGAGCTGCCGGGCCGCCTTGGTGCCCCGGGCGGCTTTGTTAGCGCCCCTGCCGAACTTGGGCGTCGGGACGCGGAGCCCCGACGCCGCGTACAGGTCGGAGCGGACCACTCGAAGCGCAGCCAACACGAACAACCAGAGCAGGACGAGGAAACCCGCTCTGGTCAGCTGCATCACCAGCTCTGGCACCGGTTGTAACCGCTCCTGACTTGAGTGCCGTCACGCCTTCGCCCGGATCGACGACTCAGCCCTGGGTGCGGTAGACCAGCGAGGAGTGGCCGATGCGGACGACGTCGCCTTCCGCGAGCTGCCAAGTCTGCACTGGAGTGCCGTTCACCGTGGTGCCGTTTGTCGAACCGAGATCAGCGAGCATGGCACTGTGCCCGTCCCAGGTGATCTCCAGGTGCCTCCTGGAGACGCCCGTGTCGGGGAGCCGGAAGTCCGCTTCCTGGCCGCGGCCGACCACGTTGCCGCCCTGCTTCAGGTTGTAGGTGCGGTTGGAACCGTCGTCCAGGTGCAGCGTCGCGTTGAGCTGGCGCGGGCCGGACTGGACGGCCGGCGGCGCGTAGCCCTGCCCCGGGTCGCCGTAGCCCTGCTGCCCGTAGCCCTGGTCGTAGCCGGGCTGCCCGTAGCCCTGCTGGCCGTAACCCTGGTCGTACCCGGGCTGCTGGCCGTAGCCCTGGTCGTAGCCGGGCTGGCCGTACCCCGGTTGGGGCTGGCCGTAGCCCTGGTCGTAGCCGGGCTGCTGGCCGTAACCCTGGTCGTAGCCGGGCTGGGGCTGGCCGTAGCCCTGGTCGTAGCCCTGCTGGCCGTAACCCTGGTCATAGCCCTGCTGCTGGCCGTAGCCCTGGTCGTACCCGGGCTGCTGCTGACCGTACCCCTGCTGGTCGTAGCCCTGCTGCTGCTGGCCGTAGCCGCCCTGTGCATAGGGGTCGTAGGCGGGCTGGCCCTGTCCTTGTCCGTAGCCGGGAGGCTGGCTCATGGATCCGTCTCCTGCAGTGCGAGGTGGTGCTGACCGTCGGCTGGCAACTTTCACGTCGGGGTCGACGGACGAGCTGGTTCGGAACTGTCCCGTGTGCAGCGCGTCGGAGCGCTCCAGGGAGACTACGACGTCACCATAGGTGTCCCATCCGCTCTCTTCGAGGTGCTCCCGGATGGAGTCCCCGAGAAGCTGGGTGATGCGTAGTTCATCCTGGCCGTCCCCGGCAAGCCGGTCGTGGTCCTGCGGACCCAGCAGGACCTGGAAGTGGTTCGGAGCGAGCAACCTGCCACCCGCCAACTCGCGGATGTTGCTCTCCGCCTCCCGCTGCAGTGCCTGGGCCACTTCCTGCGGGACGACGTTGCCACCGAACACCCGCGCGAAGGTGTTGCCCACGATGCCTTCGAGACGGCGCTCGAAGCGCTGTACGAGGCCCACGGCAACCCTCCGACCCGGTCGACTTCCACCCCGATCGTATCCGGGGCGACGTGCCGGTACACGGGGCAATTGGTAACCCGGACGGGGACCGTGCTAGTGTTCTCCACGTCGCTCCGGGCGAGTGGCGGAATGGCAGACGCGCACGGTTCAGGTCCGTGTGTCCGAAAGGACGTGGGGGTTCAACTCCCCCCTCGCCCACAAAAACCGGAAGTCCCATCCACGATCGTGGGTGGGACTTCCGGTTTTTCGCGACCTCCCGGAATGCCGGCCGCGTGATGTCTGTCACCCGGGTGGTCCGCGGCCGAACGTGAGGGTCGTTGGGGCGGTCGGTCGATTTGGTGCGGCGAGCGGTCGGTCGGGTGCTCGGCGGGCCGGCCACCGGGGTCGGTTCGGCGGTCGATCCAGGCGAGCGACGCACACGCTGAGCAGCCTTCGGCGGTCCGCGGGGGCGTGGGGTCACCCAGACGGCAGCACCGCCGGACCGAAGTCGCTCCGCCGGTCGCCGACCGGTTACCGACCGCTCGACGCCGTCGATCGCAGGACGCCGATTGGCTCGGGGGTGCGAACGGTCCCACCTGGTACGCCTTACCCAGAGCACGAGTCGAAACGCGGCGGACAGCCCGCCGTGGTTGCCGAGGAGGCCCTGGCGTGAGCAGCACACCAGCACGGATCGCGGACACCGACGACACCAGGGCGCTGTCGGCCACCGCGATCCCGGTTCCCGAACTGCCCGGCTCCGCCGAGGAGCTGGCCGCCTCCGCGGCGGTGCGCCTCGGCTGGCACGGCGTGGTGCTGCCCGAGATGGTCCTCATGGGGCGCAAGGTCATCGTGGTGGCCGAGCTGCTGGCCGACGCGCACGCCGAGCGGGTGTGCCTGGGCGCGGGCCCGGAGACGGACCGCACGACGGTGTCCACGTGGGTCTGGCCGGAGATGGACGGCCGCGTGCCGCCCGCCGCGGTGCGGATCGTGGGCGTGCTCGCGGTGGCCCGGCACTGGCGGACCGCGCTGGCCTCGGCGGTGCCGTTCGCCCGCTTCGGCAACGCCGCCGCGGTGCTGCCGGCGTCGGTCGTGTTCACGCACGACTACCTGGCCAACTGCCTGCCGCGGGTGCGGCGCTACGGCGTCTCGGTCCTGCTGGCCGACGAGGACCTCCAGCTCAGCACGGACGTGGCGGGTCGCAACGAGACCGTGCCGGTCGAGGACACCGCGACCACCCGGTGGGTGAACGAACTGGTCTACGAGCGGGTGCTGGCGACCGCGTCCTGACCTACGGTCGGACCATGCGGGTAGTGATCGCGGGTGGGCACGGCAAGATCGCGTTGTGGGTGGAGCGGCTGCTGGCCGCGAGGGGCGACAGCGCCACGGCGCTGGTCCGCAACCCGGACCACCACGGGGACGTCCTGGACGCGGGTGGTGTCCCCGTCCACTGCGACCTGGAGGCGACCGACGTCGCTTCGGTCGCGGAACTGCTGACCGGCGCGGACGCGGCCCTGTTCGCCGCGGGCGCCGGACCGGGCAGCGGGGTGGCGCGCAAGGACACGGTGGACCGCGCGGCGGCGGTGCTGTTCGCCGAGGCGGCGCAGCGGGCCGGGGTGCGGCGGTTCGTCCAGATCAGCTCGGCCGGCATCGGCCGGACCACGGGCGACGAGGTGTTCGACGCCTACCTGGCGGCCAAGGGCGCGGCCGAGGAGGACCTGCGGGGCCGCGACCTGGACTGGACGATCCTGCGGCCGGGCCGGCTGACCGACGACGAGCCGACCGGGTTGGTCGAACTGGCCGAAACGCCCCTACGGGGTTCCGTACCGAGGGGCGACGTGGCGGCGGTCGTGCTGGCGCTCCTGGACCGCCCGGGCACGGCGCGCCGGACGTACGAGCTGATCGGCGGCGACACCCCGATCGCCGACGCCTTCTAGGCGCACCGCGCCTCCGCAGCCGTCCGTCGCGCACGTCCGCGGCGGCGCGCGCACCTCGGCGGTCGGCGTGGACCGGACCGGCGTGCCGTCCGCCCGGTGGCTGGCGGTGCGCCACCGGGCGGTCAGCCGAGGACGCGGTCGAGGTAGTCGTTGGTGAACTTGCCGGTCGGGTCCACCTCGGCCCGGACCCGGCGGAAGTCGTCGAAGCGCGGGTAGCGGTCGCGCAGGGCGTCGGCCGCGAGGCCGTGCATCTTGCCCCAGTGGGGCCGCCCGCCGACCGCGCCCGCGATCCGCTCGAACGCGTCGAAGTACCGCCGGTACGGCATGCCGAGGTACTGGTGGACGGCGATGTAAGCCGTGTCACGCCCGTGCGCGGTGGACAGCCAGATGTCGTCGCCCTGGGCGACGCGCACCTCCACCGGCACGATGACGCCGTGGTCGAGCCCGGCGACGGCCGCGCGCAGCTCGCGCAGCACGTCGTGCAGGGCCGCCCGCGGCACGGCGTACTCGCTCTCCACGAACCGGACCCGGCGCGGCGTGACGAAGACCCGGTGCGAGACGTCCCGGTAGTCGCGCTCGGACACCAGGGACCCGCACACCCGGTTGAGCGCCCTGGTGGTCGCCGGCACGGCCTTCGCCAGCCGGCAGACCAGCCCGAAGGCGGTGTTCTCCATCACCTCGTACTCGTAGAACCGGCGCAGCGCCGACAGCGGCGCGGCGGGCTCGTCCACCCGGTTGTTCCGCTTCACGATCACCCGGTCGGAGTGCGGGAACCAGTGGAACTCCACGTGGTCCTCGACCGCGGTGAGGTGGTCGAACTCCTCCAGCACCGCGTCGAGCCGGCCGGGGAACTCGCGCGCGTGCAGCACGAACGCGGGCACGCAGCGCAGCGTCACCGTGCTGATCACGCCGAGCGCGCCGAGGCCGATCCTGGCCGCGTGGAACAGCTCCGGCCGTTCGTCGGCCGAGCACCGCACGAGCGACCCGTCGGCGAGCACGAGTTCGAGCGCGACCACCTGGGTGGCCAGGCCGCCGAGCTTCGCGCCGGTGCCGTGCGTGCCGGTGGAGATGGCGCCCGCCACGGTCTGCGCGTCGATGTCGCCGAGGTTCGCCATGGCCAGCCCGAGCACGTCGAGCAGGGCGTTGAGCCGGCGCAGCGTGGTGCCGGACCGGACCGTGACCAGCGTGCCGGACACGTCGACGATCCCCGTCCACGCGTCGAGGTCGATCGCCACGCCGGGCGCGACCGCGATGCCGGTGAACGAGTGCCCGCTGCCGCGCGGCCGCACGCGCGACGCGCCCGCCACGGCTTCGGCGAGCGCGTCGACGCTCGCCGGCCGCTCCACCCGGTGCGGGTCGGCGGACGCGGTGCGCGCCCAGTTCGTCCACGGGGACCCCAATGCCCACCTCCGGGTGTGACGCGTTCCACGCACCGTAGGTGAAAGCTATTCACCTTTCAAGTACCGTGAGCCCATGCAGCACCGCACGCGCCTGGACGCCGCGACGGAGGAGCACGACCCGCCGTTCGCGATCGTCGACCTGGACGCCTTCGACAGCAACGCGGCCGACCTCGTGCGCCGCGCGGGCGGGCGGCCGATCCGGGTGGCGAGCAAGTCCGTCCGGGTCCGCGCGCTGCTGGAGCGGGTGCTCGCGCGCCCCGGGTTCGCGGGCGTCATGTGCTACTCGCTGGCCGAGGCGCTGTGGCTGTCGTCGGTCGACCTGTCCGAGGACCTCCTCGTCGCCTACCCGACCACCGACGCCGGCGCGCTCAAGGACCTCGCCAAGGACGACAAGGCCCTGGCCAGGACCACGATCGTGGTCGACTCGACCGACCACCTGGACCTGGTCGACGCCGTGCTCGGCGCGGGCCACCCCGAGATCCGGGTGTGCCTGGAGCTGGACGTGTCGTGGCGACCCGTGCCGGGCCTGCACGTCGGCCCGCGGCGGTCACCCGTGCACACGGCGCGCGACGCGCGGGCCCTGGCCGCGGAGATCGCGCGCCGGCCGGGGTTCCGGCTGGTCGGCGTGATGGCCTACGAGGGGCAGATCGCGGGCCTGGGCGACCGGCCGCCGGGCCGGCCGGTGCGCGGCGCGGTGCTGCGCTGGATGCAGCGCCACTCCGCCGCCGAGCTGGTCGAGCGCCGCGCGCTCGCGGTCGCCGCCGTGCGCGGGGTCGCCGACCTGGAGTTCGTCAACGGCGGCGGCACGGGCAGCCTGGAGATCACCGCCGCCGACCCGTCCGTCACCGAGCTGGCCGCCGGGTCCGGGCTGATCGGCCCGACCCTGTTCGACGGCTACCGCGGTTTCCGGCCCAGGCCGGCCGTGCTGTTCGCGCTGCCGGTCGTGCGCCGGCCGAAGCGGCACGTGGCCACGCTGTTCTCGGGCGGCTACGTCGCCTCCGGCACCGCGACCCCCGACCGCCAGCCCACGCCGTACCTGCCGGTCGGCCTGAAGCTGCTGCCGCTGGAGGGCGCGGGCGAGGTGCAGACCCCGGTGGTGGGCCGGGCGGCCGACTCGCTGCGCCTCGGCGACCGCGTGTGGCTGCGGCACGCCAAGGCGGGCGAGCTGGCCGAGCGGTTCACCCACTACCACGTCGTGCGCGGCGACGTGCTGGAGCGGACCGTGCCCACCTACCGGGGTGAAGGACACTCGTTCGGCTGAAACTCCGCGGCTAGTCCGGGAGCCGGGTCGACAGGTAGCCGCGGACCATGGCCTTCGCCTCGTCCAGGATCCGCTGGTCACCGGCCGGGTCGCGGCGGAACGCGAGGTTCAGCACGCCGTCCGCCGCCTCGACCGCGATCGAGATCGGCAGCTCCAGCTCGGCGAACGGGATGTCGAACTTGGCCGAGATCATCTCCGCGATGCGGTCGGAGATGACCGTGTTGTTGTCGCGCCGGTCGTCCAGCAACCGCATGTCGACCACGTCGCCGAAGTGCAGCTTGCTGAACGCGGGCACCTCGCGGTGCATCGACACGTAGACGTCGAAGATCGAGTCGACGGCGTCCCACCAGTGCTCGAGGGTGGTCGAGGTGAACCGGCCGTCCACCGTCTGGATGAACTTCTCCAGGTTCCGCAGGGTCAACGCCTGCACGACCGCCCGTTTGTCCGGGAAGAACTGGTAGAGCGAGCCGACCGCGACACCCGCGCGCTCGGCGATCAGTGTCGTGGTGACTCCGTCGTACCCGACCTCCTCGATGAGCTGTGCGCAGGCTTCGAGCATCCGCTCGACGCGCTTGGCGCTGCGCTGCTGCACCGGCTGCCGGCGCAGCGGGGTCGTACTGGTCACGGCGACTCCTGCTGACTGGGTGGCGGGTCTCCATAGTGCCCGGTGGTGGACCATTCCACTTCACTTCGCCGCGCAACACGCCTACGATCCGAACAACTTTCATGTTTGGGAGGCTCACGTGACGCTGTCCACCGACTCCCCGGGCGCCGACGACTTCCTCTGGGGCGTGTCGACCTCCGCCTTCCAGATCGAGGGCTCGTTCACCGCCGCGGGCAGGCAGCCGTCGGTGTGGGACGCGTTCCCGGCGTTCGAGGGGCAGGACGCGTCCACCGCGTGCGACCACTACCGCCGCTACCGCGAGGACGTCGGGCTCATGCGGTCGCTCGGCGTGAACGCCTACCGGTTCTCCGTGTCGTGGCCGCGGGTCCTGGCCGGTGACCTGGCGTTCTACGACCGCCTGGTGGACGAGCTGCTGGACTCCGGCATCGCGCCGGTGGTCACGCTGTACCACTGGGACACGCCGCTGGCCGTGGAGCAGGCGGGCGGCTGGCTCGCCCGCGACACCGCCTTCCGCTTCGGCGAGTACGCCGCCGAGGTCGCCGCACGCCTCGCCGACCGGGTCGCGCTGTGGATCCCGATCAACGAGCCCGCGATGGTGACGCTGCTCGGCTACGCGACCGGGCAGCACGCGCCGGGCAAGACCCTGCTCTACGACGCGCTGCCCACCGCCCACCACCTCAACCTGGCCCACGGGCTCGCCGTGCAGGCCCTGCGCTCGGCCGGGGCGCGCGCGGTCGGCACGGCCAACAACCACACGCCCGCCTGGCCCGCGACCCCGGCGGACGCGCCGGCCGCCGAGGCGTACTCGGAGCTGCACAACTGGCTCTACGCCGACGCCCAGCTCGCCGGGCGCTACCCGGACGCGCTGGCCGACCGCTTGCCGATCGTGGACGGCGACCTGGCGATCACCTCCGCGCCGCTCGACTTCTACGGCGTGAACTACTACAACCCGACCCGGCTGCGGCAGCCGTCCGAGGGCAACCCGCTGCCGTTCGAGCTGGTCGACATCGACGAGTACCCCAAGACCGGCTTCGGCTGGCCCGTCGTGCCGTCGGGGCTGTCGGAGATGATCTCCCTGCTGCGGGCGCGCTTCGCCGACCTGCCGCCGGTCCACGTGACCGAGAGCGGGTGCAGCTACCCCCACTCGCCGGAGGACACCGAGCGGATCGAGTACCTGGACGCGCACATCGAGGAAGCCCTCAAGTCCGGCGTGCGCGGGTACTTCGTGTGGTCCCTGCTGGACAACTTCGAGTGGGACTCCGGGTACTCGCAGCGGTTCGGCCTGGTCCACGTCGACTACGCGACGCAGCAACGCACCCCGCGTGCCTCTTACGAGTGGTACCGCGATCGGATCAGGCGGTGACCGCCGAGGCGTTGGCGGAACCGGTCGTCCCGGTCCGCCGGTCGTGGATGACGTGGCTCTTCCTGGCCAACCTCGGCCTGTGGCTCGCCATCTACGCGCCGATCCAGGTGCTGCTGCCGCAGCAGGCCGAACTGCTCGACGCGGCCGGCAAGGAGGCGGTGTTCGGCCTGGTCACCGGCGTGGGCGCGCTCGTGGCGCTGGTGGCGAACCCGCTGATCGGGCTGTCGTCGGACCGCACCACGTCCCGCTTCGGGCGGCGGCACCCGTGGACGCTGGCCGGCGCGGCGACCGGCGCCGTCGGCTTGGCCGTGCTGTCGTCGGCATCCTCCGTCGGGGTGATGGTGCTCGGGTGGTGCCTCGTCCAGGCCGGGCTGAACGGGATGCTCGCGAGCCTCACCTCCGCCGTGCCCGACCGGGTGCCCGTGCGGCAGCGCGCCAAGGTCGGCGGGCTGGTCGGCATCTCCCAGATGCTCGGCACGGTGCTGGGCGCGGTCGTGGTGACCGTCCTGGTCAGCGGCCTGGCCGCGGGGTACCTGGCGTGCGCGGCGCTGGTCGTGGCGGGCGCGTGCGCGTTCGTGCTGATCACCCCGGACGCCCGGCTGCCGCGCGCCGACCGGCCGGTGCTGCGGTGGCGCGAGCTGTGGGTCTCGCCGAGGCGGCACCCGGACTTCGCCTGGGCGTGGTGCGCCCACTTCATGATCAACCTGGGCAACGCGTTCGGCACGCTCTACCTGCTGTACTTCCTCGGCGACGTGGTGCGGCACCCGTCGCCCGAGGACGGCCTGCTGGTGTTGATGCTGCTCTACGGCGTGGCGCTGGCGATCGGCGCGTTCGCCGCGGGCGCGCGGTCGGACCGCACCGGCCGCCGCAAGCCGTACGTGCTGGTGTCGGCCGCCGTGATGGCGGCGGCCGCGCTGCTGCTCGTCGCCTGGCCGACCTGGACGGCCGCCCTCGTCGCCGCGCCGCTGCTCGGCGTCGGCTTCGGCGGCTACTGGGCGGTGGCGCTCGCGCTGCTCACCCAGGTGCTGCCGGCCGCGTCCGACCGCGCCAAGGACCTCGGCGTGCTCAACATCGCCAACTCGCTGCCGCAGGTGGTCGCCCCGCTGCTGACGACCTTCGTGCTGGCGTCGCTCGGCGGGTACCGCGGCTTGTTCGCCGTCTCGGCGTTCGCCACGCTGTGCGCGGCAGTGCTCGTGACCAGGGTCCGTTCGGTGGCATAGGGGGAGTGGCAGGTGCGGTTGTCGGGAAAGGTCGCCGTGGTGACCGGCGCGTCGCAGGGCATCGGCGCGGCGACGGCCCGGACGCTCGCGGGGCGCGGTTCGGTTGTCGTGCTCGTGGCACGCGGCGGTGAAGCGCTGGACGAGCAGGTCGAGCGGATCACGGTGACCGGTGGGCGTGCGCTCGCCGTGTCGGCCGACCTCGCGGACGTCGAGCAGATCCGCGCGCTCGCCGCACGGGTGACCGCCGAGGTCGGCGTGCCGGACGTGCTGGTCAACAACGCGGGCGTGGGCCGCTGGCTGTTCCTGGACGACACGCCGACCGCGGAGCTGGCCGGCATGATCGCCCTGCCGTTCACCGCCGCGCTGCACCTGACCAGGGAGTTCCTGCCCGGCATGCGGGCCCGCGGGTCGGGGCGGGTGGTCACGGTGAACTCGCCGGTGTCCCGGCTGCCGATCCCCGGCGCGACCGGGTACGCGGCCTCCCGCTACGCGTTGCGCGGGCTGACCGCGGCGCTGCGGCTCGACCTGCGCGGCACCGGGGTGGGGGTGACCGAGGTCGTGCCGGGCAAGGTGAGCAGCCGGTACTTCGTCAACAACCCCGGCGCCGAGGAGCGCATCCCCGGCGTGGCGCGGCTCATCCCGGAGGTGACGCCGGACGCCGTGGCGGACCGGATCGCGCGGGCGCTGGAGCGGGAGCGCGACGAGGTGGTCTTCCCGTGGCAGCTCAAGGCGTTCGACGTGGCCGGCCGCCTGGCCCCGGGGCTGACCGGCTACCTGGCCTGGCTGACCGGCACGCACCGCTGAGGAGCGGTCGAATCGGCCCCGATGCCCGCGCGGGAGGTGCGGACATCGGGGCCGAGGTGGTGCCCGCGGACCGGTGTCGGTCGGGGAGGGAAGGTGTGCACAACACCGGCCCGCGGATGACTGTGTGCAGTTGTCGTGCCCTGCCGTTCGTGAAGTTTCAGCCGGCCGGCGATCCGTTCGTCGCGGTCGGGGGTTCGCACGTCCCGGACCGCCGGCCAGTAGGCGGGTGCTCGACCTGGTCGCGTCGGGGGAACGACAGGTCGGGGCCGCCCGTTAGTGGGCTCGAGCAACCACTCCCCGGCGCGACCGGGTGACAGGAGGCGTCACCGGCGCCGATCGGAGGTGTCGAGCCGGGCGCGGGGCCAACCCGCCCGCGACCAGGTGCTCGTACGCGGCGCGCCACACCGAGCAGGGGCTCTTCTGCTGCCGCCACCGACCGGAGCACTCGGGGCAGTTGCCCTTCTCGTCCGGTTCGTGCGCGGCGAGCAGCGCCCGCCACCCCTCGGTCAGCCGAGGGAGCTCGGAACGTGCCACCGACAGGAGGGACGGGGCGTCGGCCTCGTTGGCCAACTCCGTGAGCAGGTCCAACCGCTCCCACACCGCGTTGCGAAGAACTTGTCCGAGGATCTCGTCCACCGAAACGTCACCGTCACCTTTCCGCCTGCTCGGCGGCTTCGCGTAGCGCGGCCCTGAGCTGTACGAGTTGGTCGGCCGAGAGGACCGCCGTCTCACCGGGCGGACCGACCAGGACCACGCGGCCCCGGTCGACCATCACGGTGAGGCAGCGCTCCCGGTCGACCACGTCGCTGCAGCGGATGCGCCACCAGCGACGGTGCCCGGTCGTGCCGCGCCATCCGGAACCGAGGTCGGTCGGCTCCTGGACGGACTCCGGAGCGGCCGGAGGGGGGACCGTGGCGACGGCAGGCGCTGTCGGGCCACCCGAGGTGGTCACCGCCCGCTCGATCAGGTCCACAGCCAGGTTCCTCTCCGTGCTCGCTCGCTTACCGGAACTTAGATTGCGATGATTCAACCCGGATCGGGACGTCACAGCGCTGGCCGGTGGCCGTTCCACGGTAAGCGGTCAGCGGAGTTCGGCAGGGCCGATCAGCCTCGCCGATCGGCACTTCTCGCAGTCGGGGGAGTGCCCCTACTCTGCCGTTGACGCCCAAAGGACTGTGAGGGGGCGCAATTGAACACCATCGGTTCGCCGAGTTCTCCTGTTACACCAGACGTCTGGGACCAGCAGGAGATGCGCGACGCCCTGGCCCGACGCGAGATCAGCGCGGTGTACCGCCTGCTCCGGCGGCACGGCGTCTCGCAGCGCCAGATCGCGGCGTTGACGGGCCAGTCGCAGTCCGAAGTCTCGGAGATCCTCAAGGGACGCCAGGTCATGGCCTACGACGTCCTCGCGCGGATCGCCCAGGGCTTGGGTGTGCCCAGGGGGTACATGGGCCTCGCCTACGACGAGGCCACGGCAGTGAGGGTGGCCGCCACGGCGGAGTCACCCCATTCTGAGGAGGACGAGTCGGTGAAGCGAAGGAAGTTCCTCGCGCACGCCGCCGCCATCACCGTCGGCGCGGCCGTGTTCGGTACGGACTCCGGGTCTTGGGCTTCATCGCCCGCGCAGACTCCGGCCCCCGGCCGGATCGGCATGACCGACGTCCGCCAGGTCGAGGCGGCCACCAGGGCGTTGCGCACCCTGGACTACCAGTACGGCGGCGGCTCGTGCCGCGACGCGGTGGTCGCCCAGCTCTCCTGGGGCCAGCAGATGCTCGGCGCCAACGCGACCGACCTGGTCAAGGAGCGCCTCTACGTCGCGCTCGCCGACCTGCACAACCTGGCCGGCTGGACCTCGTTCGACACGGGCCTCTACGACTCGGCCCGCAACCACTTCGGCCAGGCCCTCGGCCTCGCGAAGCAGGGCCGCAAGGAAGAGCTGGTGGCCAACATCCTGTACCGGATGGGCCGCGTCTACCTGCACCAGAACGCGCCGGACGACGCGTTGAAGGTGTTCCAGCTCGGCCAGTTGGCCGCGCAGAACTCCGGCTCGGAACTCGCCGTCGGCATCCTCTGCGCCAACGAGGCGTGGGCCTACGCCAAGATGGGCTCCGACGACCAGGCGTTGAAGCTGCTCGGCCGGGCGCGCGACGAGTTCGCCCGCGCCAACATCGGCGAGGCGCCCGCCTGGGCGAAGTTCTTCGACGCGAACGACCTGTCCGCGATGATCGGCACCGTGCACACGGAGCTGGCGCAGACCGTGGACACGAAGTACACCCGCACCGCGGTGCCCGCCCTGACCAAGGCGATCGGCGGCTACGGCGAGGACATGACCCGCAGCCGGTCGTTCAACCTCACCTCGCTGTCGATCAACCACCTGCTCGACGGCGACATCGACCACGGCGCCCGCCTGGGCCGCCAGGCGATCGAGCTGTCCGAGGGCCTGAAGTCGGTCCGCACGAAGGACCGGATGAAGCCGCTGCAGAAGGAAGCCGAGAAGCGCCGCAACAACCCCGACGCCCGTGAGCTGGCCGAACGCCTCGCCAAGTTCACCGGCAGCGGCTCCGACAGCGCGGCCTGACCGGCGGGTGTCGGGGTCGGTGGACGGCAGGTTCACCTCGGCCGCGCTGACCGCCGTGCTCGAACGGCTGTGCGCCGACCTGGGGCTCGCGCACCGCGACGCGCGGCTCGTGAAGTTCACCAGCAACGCCGTGTTCGACCTGCCCGGCGACCGGGTGGTGGTGCGGATCGTCGGTTCGATGAACCTGCGGCACCGGGCCCGGAAGGTGGTCGAGGTCGCGCGCTGGCTCGCCTCGCACGACGTGCCCGCCGTGCGGCTGGTCGAGGACGTGCCGCAGCCGTTGGAGGTGGGCGACCACCTGGCCACCCTGTGGCACACGGTGCCCTCCGGCGGCCGGCCCGTCGACGGCCGTGACCTGGGGCGGGTGCTGCGGCAGGTGCACGCGCTGCCCGTGCCGGAGTTCGACCTGCCGCGCTGGGCGCCGCTGGACGACGTGCGCCGGCGCATCGCCGACGCCGAGGAGCTGTCCGGGCCGGACCGCCGGTTCCTGGAGGACCGGTGCGCCGAGGCCGACGCCCGCCTGGCCGAGCTGCGGACCGTGCTGCCGCAGGGCGTGCTGCACGGCGACGCGCACCTGGGCAACCTGATCCCCAGCCCCGACGGGCCGGTGATCTGCGACTTCGACTCGACCAGCGTCGGGCCGCGCGAGTGGGACCTGAGCACCCTGCCGGTCGGCGTCGCCCGCTTCGGTCACCCGGACGAGTGGTACCGGCAGCTCGCCGACGAGTACGGGTTCGACGTGGTCCAGTGGTCGGGCTTCCCGGTGCTGCGCGAGGTCAGGGAGCTGAAGCTGACCACGAGCGTGCTGCCGATCATGCGCAGCCACCCCGGTGTGCGCGACGAGCTGCGCAGCCGGCTGAAGGCGTTGCGCGCGGGCGACACGACGACCCGCTGGGCCCCTTACCGCTGACCGCGCGGGCGTGGGGAAACAGATCCGTAACACTCGGCGGGCGTCCGACGACTCAGGCAACGACGGATGCGCGACGGGGTCGGCGAGGTGTGCGTGGTCGGGAATCTGCCGGTGGTGCGGCGACGGCGGGTGAAGCGCGCCCTGCGAGCCGCCCGCATGCTGGACGAGGTCGTGGACACCCAGCTGCCGCTGCTCGCGTCGTTCGACGAGCAACGCCGCCGCCGTTCGGCGAACTACCTGGCCGAACTGGTGAAGCTCGCGCAGGACTACCGGTACTTCGCCAACGGCTGGATCGACGCCAAGGAGCTCGAACGGCGTGGTCAGGACGCGATGGCGGCGTTGACCCGGCTCCGCGAGGACCCTTCCGCGCGACTGGTCACCGACTAGGGCGTCCGGAGCAGTTCGTCGCACCGAACGGACCACTCGCCGACGCCTACCCGCGCCACGCGCCCGCGTCCCACGCCCGGGTGACGTAGTCGCGGAAGCGCGTCGGCTCCCGCCCGGCGACCCGGGCGACGACGTCGGTCGGCTCGCCGTCGCCCAGCGCGTCCCACGCCCGGATCTGCCGCTCGGCCGTCTCGGCGGGCACGACCGCGCGGTAGTCGTCGGCCGTGCCCCGGTACTCGACCCGGCGGCCGGTCACCTCCCCGATCACGGCCAGGGCCTGCCGGAACGACAACGCCTCCGGCCCGGTGACCTCGTACACCCGGCCTTCGTACCCGTCCCCGGTCAGGGCGGCGACGGCCACGGCCGCGATGTCGTCGGCGTCCACGAAGGTCTGCGCCTTCTCGCCGAGCGGCACCACCAGCTCGCCCGCGAGCACCGACGGGCGGAAGAACCCCTCGTCGAAGTTCTGGTTGAACCAGTCCGGCCGCAGCACGGTCCACCCGACCCCGGACCCGCGCACCAGCCGTTCGGCGGCGAGCAGCCGCTCGTCGCGCATCTCCACCACGCCGCGGGAGGACAGCAGGACGAACCGCCGCACACCCCGCGCCACGGCCTCGCCCACGAACGCCGGGTCGATCGGCAGCTCGTGCGGCGCCATCAGGTACACCCGCTCGACGCCGGTCAGCGCGGCCGGCCACGTGCCGGGGTCGGTCCAGTCGAAGCGCACGTCGCCGCGGCGGGACGCCCGGCGCACGGCGTGGCCCAGGTCGGCGAGCCGCGCGGCGACCCGGCGGCCGGTCGAACCGGTGGCTCCCAGGACGAGGATCGGTGCATCAGCCATGGGTGCACCCCAGCACAGGGGTCCGACAATCCGGGGGCGGTGGCCGGGGCACCGCCGGCCACCGCCCCGCGGATCACCCGTCAGGGGTTGCGCCCCGCCGGGAGGCGGAGGCAGGGGTAGAACGTGTGGGCGAAGTTGTCGTTCCTGTTCGACTTGGTCACCCGGCCGCCGACCTCGACCCGGGCGCAGTACCACTCGCCGGTGTCCGGGCTGCCCTTGCGCTTCAGCGCGCTGCCGTGCACGTCGATCCGGACGTTGCTGTTGGACTCGCGGAAGTCGTTGTCGACCTTGGCGAAGTCGCTCTTGCGGCCCAGCACCGACGACTCGCCGCAGTTGATCGTCGTGCCGACGTAGGCCGCCCACGGCGGACCTCCGACGCTCAGCGACAACCCGCTCGCGCTGCACTGGTTGCCGTTGAGCCACCGCTGCTCGAACGACGCGCCGCTCAGCTTGACCGCCTTGCGGCCCGACCCGGAGCAGCGGGACCACGCCGACACGGTGACCTGCGGCGACACGATCGTGGTCCGGTTGAGCGAGGGGTAGGTCTTCGCCGGCTTGTCGGGTCGGGGGCGCAGCGGCGGGGCCCAGACGTACTCGTAGGCGATCGTGCCCTGGATCCTGGTCTTGACGCAGGTGGCGCCGCCCAGGCCCGGCACGCGCTCCCAGTGCGTCTGGTCGATCTTCGCGCTCGCCTTGACCCTGCGGAGCGGCTCCTTGGCCGCGACGGGCACGGGGGTGGCGGTGGCGCCGTCGGCGCCGGCCCGGTCGTCGGGGGCGAGGCCGACGAGCGCGCCGAGCGCGACGGCCAGGGCGAGCGCCGCGCCCAGGGCGCGCCCGGTCCGGGAGGTCGTGGTGGACGTCATGGTGGGTCTCCGTGGGTGAGGTGGTCGGGGGTCAGCCGATGACGCCGTAGGCGGTGGTCACCTGGGACTCGTGCAGGATCACCGGGCCCTCGGGCTCGACCTGCCCGGGCTTGGTGTCCTCGGCCTTCTTCGGCTGGGTCTTCTTCGTGTCGCTCTTCTTGGAGTCCGTCTTCTTGCCGTCGCTCTTCTTGGTGTCGGTCTTCTTGGTGTCGGATTTGGCGTCGGTCTTCTTGGTGGCCTTCTTCTTCTCGACGGGCGAGGCGTAACCGGTCACCTGGGACTTCTTCGGGTCGATCGTCACCTTGCGGATCTTGTCGCCGCTGTTGCCCGAGATCACGGTGATCTTGCCGGTCTTCTTGTCGACGGCCGTGACGATGCCGACGTGGTCGTTGCCGGAGTTCTTGTCGTTGAGGCGGTAGGTGACCGCGTCACCGGGCTTGACGTTCTTCACGCCCGCCCCGGCCTTCCACGTGTTGTTCTTCAGGCCGTAATCCTTGAAGCTCTTCGCCATCGAGTTGACGCCGTCGGTCTTGGCCCCGCTCTTGCCCCAGACGTACTTCGTGAAGTCGGCGCACCAGGCCTGGCACCGGCCGTCCGGGCTGTAGGCGTTGCAGTTGACGCCGGTTTCCTTGTTGCGGCTGCTGTTCATCTCCTTCTCGGCGGTTTCCACGATCTTGCGCCGGGTTTCGTCGTCGGCCTGCTGCGACGTGGACTTCTTGGCCGCGACGAGTTCCACTTCGACCGCGGTGCCGCGCTCGGTGGACATCCCCAACAACGCCACGCCGATCACCGCGGCGGCGAGGACGACGATTCGGGCGGCGGCTTTTCCGGGCAGGGTGAATCGCATGAGGAATTGCTCCTTCGGTGGTGTTGGGTTGTTCAGCGACCGGCGGGCAGGATCGTGAAGGGGCCGTCGGCGTCGGGCCCGACGAGGATCGGCGTCGGGAAGTCGGGGCGCGCCCCGTCCGCCACCGCGTCCGAGTCCGGGCACGGGACGGGGTTCAGGTCGTGGTCCAGGGGGACGAGGTAGGTCTCCGGGGCGGTCGGCTCGTACGGCGTCCCGTACACCTCAGGGGTCTCGTCCACCGGCGTCCCGTACACCTCGGGCGTCTCGGGAACCCGCGTCTCGTGCACCTCGGGGGTCGCGGTCGGCGGGGTCGGGTCGTCCGGGGTCGGCTCCGGCTCCGGGTTCGGCTCGACCGGTTCGACCGGCTCCTCGGCCTGTTCCGGTTCGCGGGAGCGGTCCGCCAGCACCTCGAACACGGGCTGCGGCGTCACCGGCTGCGGCGTCGCGGGCCGAGGGCTCTGCGGCTGCGGGGCGGGCACCGGTGCCTGGTCGACCGGCTGCAGGTCAGCGGCCGGTTCGTCGGCGGTGACCGACTCGGCGGGCGGCTCCTCGGCGATCGGCTCCTGGGCGGTCGGCTCCTCGGTGGCCTGCTCCTGGTCGGCCGGCTCGTCGGCGGCTGGCTCGTCGGCGGGCGTCGGCTCGGCCGGCTCGGGTTCGGACGGGGTCGTCGGCTGGGCCGGGTCATCGGCCGGGTCTTCAGCCGGGTCCTCGACCAGGTCCGCGGGTGCTCGCGACACGGGCGGCTCGGCGATGGCCGCGTCCCCGCCCTGCTGGTGGCCGAGCAGGAACGCCGCCACCACCGTCAGCGCGAACGCGGCGAACAGCAGCAGCGCCTTCGTGGGGTGCTCCCGGTCCCGCGCCGGGGTGGCGAGGCGGTGGCGACCGGTGCTCTGTCGGCGTGGCATCTCCTGGCCCCTTCTCGTCGGATTCGCTCGCCACGAGGCAATCCGTTCGACCGGGGCCGGACAAGCGGAAGGGGTGTGCGGGACAGTCCCGCACACCCCTTTTCGACGACGCGTCGCGGGTCAGGCGACCGGCGCGCGGGAGAGCACGACGGCCAACCCGAAAGCGATGCCCATGACGGCCAGTTCCACGGCGGCCCAGCCCACGATCGCCGTCGCCTTGTGCTGGGCGATGTGGGGCAGCAACCGCCACCGGATGTTCGCGCCGAGCACCGCGAGCAGGGCGGCGCACACGACCTTGCCGACCAGCACCAGCCCGTACGACGTGGTGAACAACGAACCGGGCAGGCCGACGACCGGGTTCAACGCGAGTTCCAGCACGCCGTTGAACAATCCCGTGACGGACACCAGCGCCAAGGCGACCGTGGCGAGTTTCGAGAACTTCGGCAGCGCGTCGGCGAGCAGACCGCGCCGGTGCGCGACCAGCACCACCAGCGCGGCCAATCCGCCCGTCCACGCCGCCGCGCCCAACACGTGCAACTCCATCGAGATCATGGAGTAGTCGTGGTACTTCCAGTTCGACGCGTGACCGGTGACGGGCAGGGGCAGCAAACCGAACATCGCGATCAGGATGCGCAATTCCGCCGGCACCGATTCACCGCGGCGCACGGCCATGATGCCGATCCACAGGTACACCAGCGCGCAGACCGCGCTGAACAGCAATCCCTGACCGGCCCCCACGCGCTGGACGTAATCCACGACCATGGGCATGGTCAATTCCGCGTCCGGACGCGTTTCGTACGCCCGGAGCACGATCGACAACAACGCGGTGAAAGCCCACACGGCCGCGGCGACCACGGCGGCCGGCCGGGCGATCCGCAGCACCGGCTCGGTGAGCGCCGGTCGGGTGAACCCGAGCAGTTTGGGCAGCAGCGAGAGCCCCACGACGATCGTCGCCGCCACGTCCAGCAGGGTCCGCACCAGCGGTTGCGCGAACCGGGCCACCACCCCGGCCTCGGCCACGCCCACCGCGGCGGGCGCGGTGGACAGGCCGAGGCCCAACAGCACGCCGACGACCCCGCCCGCCAGCAGGCCGCCCACGACCCAGTACCGGCCGGCGGTGGTGGTGGTCCGGTTCGCGGTCATCGCCCGCCGTTCTCCTTGGCGTCGCCCGAGCCGCCGCGCACCGCGAAGAACGCGCCACCGGCCAGCAGCACGGCGGCGGCCGCGATCCACACCCAGATGGGCACGCCGGACCCGGACGACGACGAGCCCGCGTCCGGGTCGGCCGGGGCCGCCGGCGCGGGCGTGCCGTCACCCGCCTTGGTGAGGGTGAACTTGAGCGACCCCGTCACCGGGTGCCCGTCCGCGGACAGGACCCGGTAGCCGACGGTGTACTCGGCGGCCGGCCCCAGCGGCCGGATCGGGAAGACGACGCTGTTGTTCTTGACCGTCGGCTCGCCCTCCGCTTCCCAGCGCGTGCCCTCGGGGCCGGTGACGGTGATCGTGTTGAACTTCTCGCCGGCCTGCACGGGCTGGTCGAAGGTCAACGTGACCGTCGCCGGCCCGGTCTCCAGCGAGGACCCGTCCTTCGGGTCGCTGCTGATCAGCACGTTGTGCGCGGACGCGGGCGCGGCCGTGGCCAGCGCGAGCCCGCCCGCGAGCAAGCCGGTCAGCAGCAGCGAGACGACGCGCCTCATGCCGTCGGCTTGCCCGCGCGGCGGGACCGCAGCACGGCGCCCGCACCCAACCCGAGGCCCAGCGCGCCGACCACGAGGCCCGCGCCGCCCAGCCAGCGGGCCGTGTCGTCGGTCGCGCCGGCCGCGGCGTCGTCGTGCCCGTCGTCCGCGACCGCGGTGGCCGTGGCGTCGCCATGGTCGTCGTCGCCGCTCTTCGCGACGAGCTTCAGCACGGGCGCGGGGCGCTCGGGCTCCTCGCTGCCCTCGGCGGGCGGCGGGGCGTTCCAGTCCACGACCTCGCCGCTGTCGTAGGTCTGTTTGGTGGGCAGGACGAGCTTGTCGGTGTTGTCCGGCAGCGGCCCGATGGACAGGTCGAACTCGTTGAACTGACCGGGCTCGATGCGGGTGCCCGGGTCGGCGGTCCAGGTGACCGTGCGCACCGCCTCGGTGACCTCGCGGCCGTGGCTCTTGACCGGCGTGGCCAGCTTCTCCTTGACCGCCTCGACCTTCCAGCCGGGCGTCGGCCTGGTGCTGACCGAGGCCAGCGGGTACTCGGCGGGCAGGGTCAGCTCCAGCTTCACCGTGCCCGCGTCGGGCCGCTCGTTGGGCACGCGCAGCGTGACCTTGGTGTACCCGCCCTGCACGGCGTTGCCGGGGGTGGACGCGGTGACGTGCGCGGACGCCGGGCCCGCGGTGGTCAGGGAGAGGAACGCGGCGGTCGCGAGCACGGCGCCGCCCTTGGCGAGCGTGCGCGCGCCAAATCGATGTGTCGACATGAAGTTGTGGCTCCTGAGACCAGAGGACGTGTGTTGGGGGACTCGGGTGGTCAGGAACCGGGTGGACCGCGGCGGCCGTGCACCCGCCGCCGCAGCACGTCGACCAGCGTGTTCGCCGACGACGCGGGCGTGAGCGCCCACCACTCGCCGACCGGGGCGGGCGGCGCGGGCGGCGGCGGCAGGAGCCGGGTGACGGCGGTGGCCAGCGCGTGCAGCACGGCGTCGGCACGGGCCAGCAGCAGTCCGGTGAGCAGGGCGGCGACCACGTGCGCGGCCGTCATCGCGGTCGGGCCGAACCCGAGGCCGGGGCGCTCGGCGGCGTGGTGGCCGAGGTTGAGCAGCGCGTGCTGCCCGACCTGGGCGACGCCCAGCGCGGCCAGGATCGTCCAGGGGCGGCGTCCGCGCTCGGCGAGCGCCGTGCCCGCGAACGCGACGAGCACGGTCAGCGGCAGCGCGGGCGCGAACTCGGTGACCGAACCGCCCGCCGCGCCGTGCGCGGCCACGCTCAGCGCCGCCGAGGTGACGGCCAGCAGCGCGGCCCGCGCGAGGCGGGTCGGAGCGGGCCGGCTGGTCACACCCCAGAGCGTAGGAGGTCGCACGACGGTGGCGTGAGCCCCTACGGCCGTCCTGGGGTTTCCCCTACGCCGAACGGGGGTATCGGGTACCCGTGACGCACGAGAGCAAACCCGTCCACGAACCCCTGCCCGGTGATCCGAGGGCGGATCGGCCAGGGCGCACGGACCGAGCGGTCTTCGGCGTCGCCGCCGTCGTCACGCTGGCGTTCGTCGCGTGGGGCATCTTCGGCACGGCCTCGCTGGCCGGCGCGTCGAAAGCGGCCCTGACCTGGGTCATCGCCAACCTGGGCTGGGCGTTCGTGCTCAGCGCGTCGGGCTTCGTGCTGTTCGCCCTCTGGCTCGCGACGAGCCGCTACGGCCGCATCCCCCTCGGCCGCGACGACGAGCAGCCGGAGTTCCGCACGGTCTCGTGGGTGGCGATGATGTTCAGCGCGGGCATGGGCATCGGCCTGATGTTCTACGGGGTGAACGAGCCGCTCACGCACTTCGTGCAGCCGCCGCCGGGCACCGTGGAGGGCGGCACGGACCAGGCGTTGCAGACCGCGATGGCCACCACCCTGTTCCACTGGACGCTGCACCCGTGGGCGATCTACGCGGTGGTGGGCCTGGCCATCGCCTACGGCAGCTTCCGCCGCGGCCGCAGCCAGCTGATCAGCGCGGCGTTCGCGCCGCTGCTCGGGCGGCGCCGGGCGGCGGGACCGGCCGGCCGGGCGATCGACGTGCTGGCGATCTTCGCGACGCTGTTCGGGTCGGCCACCTCGCTCGGCCTGGGCGCGTTGCAGATCGGCAGCGGCCTGCGGGTCGCGGGCTGGCTCGGCGACGTCGGCAACGGCGTGCTGGTCGGCGTCATCGCCGTGCTGACCGCGGCGTTCGTCGCGTCGGCGGTGTCCGGCGTGGCCAAGGGCATCCAGTGGCTGTCCAACGTCAACATGGTGCTGGCCGTGGTGCTGGCCGCGTTCGTGTTCGTGGTCGGGCCGACGGTGTTCGTGCTGAACCTCGTGCCGACCGCGATCGGCGACTACTTCCGCGACCTGGCCGACATGGCGGGCCGGACCGCCGCGTCCGGCGGGGACGCGACGCAGGCGTGGCTGTCCGGCTGGACGATCTTCTACTGGGCGTGGTGGATCTCCTGGACGCCGTTCGTCGGCATGTTCATCGCCCGCATCAGCCGGGGCCGCACGATCCGGCAGTTCGTGGCCGGCGTCATCGGCGTGCCGAGCCTGGTCAGCCTGGTGTGGTTCTGCGTGTTCGGCGGCACGGCGATCTTCGTGCAGCGCCACCGCGCGGACCTCGCGGGCGCGTCGTCGCCGGAGGGCCAGCTGTTCGGGCTGCTCGACCAGTTCCCGCTCGCCACCGTCGCCGGGATCGTGGTGATGGTGCTGGTGGCGATCTTCTTCGTGTCCGGCGCGGACGCCGCGTCCGTGGTGATGGGCACGCTGTCGCAGCGCGGCTCGATCCGGCCGGGCCGGGGCGTGGTGGTGTTCTGGGGCGTGCTCACGGGCCTGGTCGCGGCGGTGATGCTGCTGGTCGGCGGGTCGAGCGGGCTGACCGGCCTGCAGAACCTGACCATCATCGCCGCGCTGCCGTTCCTGGTCGTCATGGTCGGCTTGTGCGTGTCGCTGGCCCGTGACCTGCGCAGCGACCCGCTGATCCGGAGGGAGGAGCGGGTCGCCGAGGTCATGGAGGAGGTCACCGCCCAGATGGGCCCGGAGGAGACCGCCTACCGGGCGGTGGAGCAGCTCACACGCCGAGGCGTTTGAGCAGGTCGGCCTCCATCGCGTCGAGGTCGGCCGAGATCGCGCGGTGCGCCGCCCGGCGCCGCGGCGCGGGCATCCGCTCCGAGGCCCGCACGGCGGCCAGCAGTTGCGCGAGCCGCTTCTCGACGCCCTCGACGTAGGCCGCGTCGGAGCCGCGGAGCTGGTCCAGCGCCTCGCCGAAGCCGACGATCCGGGCGTGCAGGCGCGCGCCCTTGCCCGAGTACCGGGTGAGCTGGTCCACCGGCACGCCCAACCGGGACGCCCGGAAGTGGTCGTAGCGGTCGCTCAGCAACGCGGCGGCCCGCGCCGCCACCGGCGCCACCACCGGGATCAACGCCGGCGCCAGCACCTTGGCCACGCCCACGAGGTTCTTCGCCCTGCCGGGGGTGAACCCCTTGCCCTTCGCCCGTGCCACGGCCGCACCTCCTCACCCCAGACCCTAGAGCCGTCCGGGCAAAAGATCGACTCGACTCCGCGAGGTTGCCGGCACGACGACGCGCCCGGCGTCATACGCTGCACCGGTGACTTCCCAGGTGCAGCTCGACGCCGGTGTGGTCACTCGTTGCCGGCGGCGGGTGCACCTCGAACACGATCCCACCATGCGCGACGTGCCGACACTGCCGCCGGACCCCACCGGTCAGCAGCGCAAGGCCGACGCCGAGGACCACCGGCGCGCGGTCGCCGCGGCGCTGGGCCGCGTCGTCGGGTCCGACCTGTTGGAGATCCCGCAGGACGTGCCCTCGGCCGACCGGGAGCGCGTGACCGCCGAGGCCATGCAGGCCGGCGTGCCGTTCATCTGGGGCGCCGCCCTGCCGCGCGACCCGCTGGGCGGGCGCCGCGGCGGCATCGACCTGCTGGTGAAGGAGAAGACCGGGTACGTGCCGGTGCTCGTGGTCCGGCACAAGGTCAGCGACCCCGGCCAGGGCGCGCGCACGTCGCCGCTGTCCCACCCGCTGCCGGGCGGCGCGCGGGTGGACCCGCTGCGCAAGGTCCGGCCCCAGCCGCGCGACCAGCTCCGGCTGGCCCACGCGCAGCGGCAGCTGCAGGCGTCCGGCTTCGCCGCGCGTGGCCGCGCCACCGGCGGTGTCATCGGCATGGACGCCGACGTCGTCGTGTGGCACGACCTGGAGGCGCCGACGTGGCCCGCCGGGCGCACCGCGCTCGCCGAGTACGACAACCGCTTCTCCGACCGGCTCGCGGTGGCCACCGCCGCCGCCACCGGCGCCGACCCGCTGGCCCGCCCGTCCCGGATCGTGGAGTGCCGCAGCTGCCCGTGGTGGCCGGTGTGCGAGGCCGACCTGAAGGCCGCCCGGGACGTCAGCCTGGTGGTGCGCGGCGAGGACGCCGTGGCGCTGCGCAAGGCCGGTGTGACCACGGTCGACGAGCTGGCCGCGCTGGACCCGGCCGAGCAGCTCGTCCCGCTGGTCGGCATGCTGCACTCGGACGCGGTCGTGCTGGCCCGCGCGTGGCTGCGCGACCTGACCGTGGTGCGCCGCGTGTCCCGCATGGAGGTGCCGCGCGCCGACGTCGAGGTCGACGTGGACATGGAGAGCTTCGGCGACCTCGGCGCGTACATGTGGGGCTGCTGGCTGTCCGGGCAGGACGTCGGCGAGGAGCCCGGCTACCGGGCGTTCGCCACGTGGGACCCGCTGCCGTGCGCGGACGAGGCCCGGTCGTTCGCCGAGTTCTGGGGCTGGCTCACCGGCATCCGGCTGCGGGCCCGGGCGCGCGGGCTGTCGTTCAAGGCGTACTGCTACAACGAGTTGGCGGAGAACCGCTGGCTGCTCGGCTCGGCCGAGCGGTTCAAGGGGCAGCCCGGCATTCCGACCGTGGCGCAGGTGCGGGAGTTCATCACGTCCGACTCGTGGGTGGACCTGTTCGGCATCGTGCAGGACCAGTTCCTGTGCGCCCACGGCAAGGGCCTGAAGACCATCGCGCCGGTCGCCGGGTTCCGCTGGCGGGACCCGGAGGCGGGCGGCGAGAACTCGATGCGCTGGTACCGCGACGCCGTGGGCATGGACGGCAGGCCGCCGGACCCCGCCCAGCGCCGCCGGCTGCTGGAGTACAACGAGGACGACGTCCGCGCCACCCACACCCTGCGGCTGTGGATGACGTCGGACGCCATGGACGACCTGCCGTTCGCCGGGGACCTCTAGCCCGGCCCGGCCGAGGGGCGCGACGGCGCGGGTCTGCCCCCACCGGCCGGGCACGGCCGTGGCCACCCTGGTCGAGGACTGCGACCGGTAGCGCTACCTGGGCTGCATCCGCAGCGCGCCGTCCATGCGGATGACCTCGCCGTTCAGGTAGTCGTGCTCCACGATCGACACGGCCAGCCGCGCGTACTCCTCCGGCTGCGCCAGCCGCTTCGGGAACGGCACGCCCGCCGCCAGGCCCGCCCGGAACTCCTCCGACACGGTCGCGAGCATCGGCGTGTCCACGATGCCCGGCGCGATCGTCATCACCCGCACCCCGACCGACGACAGGTCACGCGCCGCGGGCAGCGTCATCCCGACCACCGCGGCCTTCGACGCCGCGTAGGCCACCTGCCCGATCTGCCCGTCGAACGCCGCGATCGACGCGGTGTTGATCACCACGCCGCGCTGGCCGTGCTCCAGCGGCTCGGTCTTGCCCATCGCGGCCGCGGCCAGCCGCAGCACGTTGAACGTGCCGACCAGGTTGACGTCGACGACCTTCCGGTACAGGTCGAGCGGGTGCGGGCCGGACTTGCCCACCGTCCTCGCCGACGGGCCGATGCCCGCGCAGTTCACCACGACCCGCAGCGGCGAGCCGGAGCCGGCGGCCGTGTCGACGGCGGCCTGGACGTCCTCCTCCGAGGTGACGTCCGCCGCCAGGTACGTGACGCCCTCCACGTCCGGGGCGTGGTCGGTCGAGAGGTCCAGCGCGAACACCGCCGCACCCCGTGCCGCCAGCGCACGCGCGGTTGCGAGGCCCAGACCGGACGCGCCGCCGGTGACGATCGCCGCGGTACCCGAGATCTCCATGCTTCCTCCTGTCCTGGGACCAGGAGGTTAACGGTCGTTCAGCCCCCGGCGCGCGGAGAAGTGGAGCAATGCGACCAACGGCACGGCCGCCAGCAGCGCCAGCCCCGCGAAGAGCAGCGAGATGAGGACGAGTTCCATACCCACGACCTTGCCCTTGTCCAGGCGAAACCGCGTCCGCCGCGAGGGGTGTTTCCCCGTACCCCCAGGGGACTACCCACCTCACTCTCCGCATACGCCTGGTGTTTGACCCACGGCCAACTTCGGGTGTCACCGTCGTGCCATGTTCGTCCGGCGGATCGCGGTCGTGGGAACGGGTTACGTGGGCCTGACGACGGGGGCGTGCCTGGCCTCCCTCGGGCATCGGGTCGTGTGCGCCGACGTGGACGCGCTGAAGGTGGCCCGGCTGCGCGCCGGGCAGGTCGACATCCTGGAGCCCGGTCTCGCGGACCTGGTCGTGGAGGGCCGGTCCGCGGGCCGGCTCGAGTTCGTGGAGGGCGCGCGGCACGCCGTCGCCGACGCCGAGGTGGTGTTCCTGTGCCTGCCGACGCCCATGGGCGCGGGCGGCGCGGCCGACCTCGCCGCCATCGAGGCGGTGGCCGCCGAGATCCGCGACGTGCTGCCCCGCGACGCGGTGGTGGTGTGCAAGTCCACCGTCCCGGTCGGCACGTCGACCAGGGTCGCGGCGCTGCTCGGGCGCGACGACGTGGCGGTGGTCTCGAACCCCGAGTTCCTGCGCGAGGGCAGCGCGGTCCGCGACTTCCTGCACCCCGACCGGATCGTGGTCGGCGCCGGCTCGCCGCGGGCCGCCGAACGCGTCGCCGCGCTGTTCACCCGGCTCGGCGCGCCCACCGTGCTGATGGACGCGGCCAGCGCCGAGATGGTCAAGTACGCCGCCAACTGCTTCCTGGCCATGAAGCTGTCCTACGTCAACGCGGTCGCCGAGCTGTGCGAGCTGGTCGGCGCCGACGTCACCTCCGTCACCGAGGGCATGGGCCACGACAAGCGCATCGGCCAGTCGTTCCTCCAGCCCGGACCCGGCTGGGGCGGGTCGTGCCTGCCCAAGGACACGCACGCCATGGTCCGCATCGCCGACGCCGTCGGCGTGGACTTCTCGCTGGTCAGGGCCACCATCGAGACGAACGCGCGGCAGCAGCGGCGGGTCGTGGACAAGCTGCGGCGCGCCATCGGGCCGCTGGCGGGCGCCCGCGTGGGCGTGCTGGGGCTCGCGTTCAAGGCGGGCACCAACGACCTGCGCGACTCGCCCGCCCTGGCGGTGGCCGAGCTGCTCGCGTTCGAGGGCGCGGAGCTGGTGGCCCACGACCCCGGGATCGACCGGCCGCTGGCGGGCATGACCGTGGTGGACTCGCCGTACGCGGCGGTGCGCGACGCGGACGCGGTGGTGCTGCTGACCGAGTGGCCGGAGTTCCGCGCGCTCGACTGGGGCCTGGTGGCGTCCGCGATGGCCGGTTCGACGGTGCTGGACACCCGCAACCACCTCGACCCGGACGCGGTGGCGCGGGCCGGCCTCGTGCTCCACGGCCTGGGCCGCGACCTGCGCGTCCCGGACCAGGCGAGGTGAGGTTCAGCGGATCTTCAGGAGACATCTCGTTAGCCGGGGTAACAAAACCGGGGCGCGGGACGTAGGTTGACGGGGTGTTCACCACCCGACCTGAGCTGGCCGGCACGCACGGCATGGTGGCCTCCACGCACTGGCTCGCGTCCACCGCGGGCATGGCCGTCCTGGAGGACGGCGGCAACGCCTTCGACGCCGCGGTCGCCGTCGGCTTCGTGCTGCAGGTGGTGGAGCCGCACCTCAACGGGCCCGGCGGCGAGGTCCCCGTGGTGTTCGCCGCGGCGGGCGAGACCGCGCCGCGCGTGCTGTGCGGCCAGGGCGTCGCGCCCGCCGGCGCCACCATCGGGCACTACCGCGGGCTCGGGCTCGACCTGGTGCCCGGCAGCGGGTTGCTGGCCGCCACCGTGCCGGGCGCGTGGGACGGCTGGCTGACGCTGCTGCGCGACTACGGCACCAAGTCGCTGCGCGACGTGCTCGGCTACGCGATCGGGTACGCGCGCGACGGGTTCCCGCTGCTGGAGCGGGTGTCGTTCACCATCTCGACGGTCGCCGACCTGTTCCGCGACCACTGGACGTCGTCGGCGGCGCTGTGGCTGCCGGGCGGCAAGCCGCCCGCCGCCGGGACGCGCTTCCGCAACCCCCGGCTCGCCGACACCTGGGAGTGGCTGCTGGCCGCCGGCGAGGCGGCGGGCGCCGACCGCGAGGCGCAGATCGACGCGGCGCGGCGGGCGTGGTCGCAGGGTTTCGTGGCGGCGCAGGTGGACGAGTTCGCCCGGATCGCGCACCGCGACGACTCCGGCGCCGACCACGCCGGGGTGCTCACCGGCGAGGACATGGCGTCGTGGGAGGCGGGTTACGAGGACGCCGTGTCGGTGGACTTCGGGCCGTGGACCGTGGTGAAGCCCGGGGCGTGGACCCAGGGACCGGTGCTGCTGCAGCAGTTGCTGCTGCTGGAGGGCTTCGCCGACCGGCTCTCCTACGTGGACGGCGTGCCGACGGCGGAGACGGTGCACCTCGCGGTGGAGGCGGCGAAGCTCGCGTTCGCCGACCGGGAGGCGTGGTACGGCGACACCGGCGACGTGCCGCTCGACCTGCTCCTGTCCCGGGAGTACGCGGACCGGCGGCGGCGACTCGTCGGCGACCACGCCTCGCTCGACCTGCGGCCCGGCTCGCCCGGCGCGGTCGCGGCCCGGCTGCCCGGCCACGTGCTGCGCGGCCCGCGCCTCGCCGGGCAGGAGGAGGACGGCGGCGCGCTCGGCGAACCCACGGTCTCCCGCACCGGCGCGGTCAAGGGCGACACGGTCCACGTCGACGTGGTGGACCGCTGGGGCAACATCGTGTCGGCCACCCCGTCCGGCGGCTGGCTCCAGTCCTCGCCGACGATCCCCTCGCTGGGGTTCTGCCTCGGCAGCCGGGCGCAGATGTTCTGGCTGGAACCGGACCTGCCGAACTCGCTGGCCCCGGGCAAGCGGCCCCGCATCACGCTGTCCCCGACGCTGGCGCTGCGCGACGGCCTGCCCGCGCTCGGGTTCGGCACGCCCGGCGGCGACCAGCAGGACCAGTGGCAGCTCGGGTTCTGGCTCGCGCACACCGCCGGCGGGATGAACCTCCAGGAGGCCATCGACTCGCCGATGTGGCACACCAACGCGTTCCCCAGCTCGTTCTACCCGCGGTCGTGGACGCCGGGCGAGGTCGTGGTCGAGTCCCGCCTCGGCCGGGCGGCGCTGGACGAGCTGCGCGACCGCGGTCACGCGGTGGTGGACGCGGGCCCGTGGGCGCTGGGCCGGATGTCCGCGGTGTCCCGGGACTCCCGCGACGGCCTGCTGCGCGCCGCCGCCAACGCGCGCGGGGCGCAGGGCTACGCGGTCGGCCGGTAGCCGCCCGCCGGGCCGGGCCGTCGCCGCGAGGTTGGAACGGCCCCGGCCCGAGGGGGAGGGGGTCGGGACCGTTCCGGCTTCTCGGTGAACCTCCCCGGCGGACCGGGTCGGGGTCAGCCGCCGAGGAACTCGAGCCGCACGTCCAGCGGCGCGCCCGCGTCCTGGCCCGCGGCGACGGGGCCGAGGACGACCGGCCCGGCCGGGTCGGCGGTGTCCACCCGGACGATGTCGCCGACCGTGGCGACCCGGCCCACTTCGCCCTCGACGTCGGGCGTGGTGTGGGCGCCCACCTCGACCGCCTGCGCGGTGCCGCCGAGGCCGAGCAGGACGGCCGCGCCGCCGAGGGTGACCGCGGCTCCCGCGATGGTCTTCCTGAGGTTCATGGGCGGCAAAGTGTCGCAACCGGGGGTCGCGGTTCAAGCCCGCTCATCCCCCGGAGTGGATTACTTCACCCCCTCAGGTGGGCTGTGGGGCGTGCCGTACGACGGTCGACGTACCGGCGGGAAGCGCCTGCGGACCGACGCCGACCGGCGTGGCCTCCCGTACCGT
Organism: Actinosynnema sp. NPDC004786; assembly: GCF_053601135.1. Classification (NCBI taxonomy): domain Bacteria; kingdom Bacillati; phylum Actinomycetota; class Actinomycetes; order Pseudonocardiales; family Pseudonocardiaceae; genus Actinosynnema; species Actinosynnema sp. NPDC004786. Next base: position 199,914 of record NZ_JBSGBG010000006.1, read on the forward strand.
CGTGCCGTGGCGTGGTTGGCGTGGGTCTGGTTCGCGGCGACGTTCGCGCCGCTGGTCTGGCGCAAGCGCTTCCCCGTCGCCGTGATCGCGGTGACCGGGGTGTCCACCTGGCTGTACTACCTGACCGGCCACTGGGGTCCGCTCATCGTCGCGCCCGCCGTCGCCGTGCTGTCCCTGCGCCGCACCAGGGTCGTCGAGCAGCGGAGCCGCCAGGTGGAAGAGGAACGGCTGCGGATCGCGCGCGAGGTGCACGACGTCGTCGCGCACAGCCTCGCCATGATCAACGTGCAGGCCGGCGTCGCCGCGCACGTCGCCGACCGCCGCCCCGAGGAGGCGGTCAAGGCGCTGCGGGCCATCAAGGAGGCGAGCGGTCGCGCGCTGGACGACCTGCGCGCCACCCTCGGCGTGCTGCGCACCGGCGAGGGCACGACGCCGGCGCCCAGCCTCGACCGGCTGGACGAGCTGGTGCGGCCGGTGCCCGCGGCCCGGGTCGTCGGCACGCCGGGGCCGCTGCCCGCCCCCGTGGACGCCGCCGCGTACCGGGTGGTGCAGGAGGCGCTGACCAACGCGATGCGGTACGCGCCGGACGCGTCCGAGGTCGTCATCTCGTTCGAGCGCACCGAGGACGCGCTGGTCCTCACCGTGGCCGACGACGGTGGCGGCGGCGACCGGCCGCCCCAGGGCGCGGGCTCCGGCATCCGCGGCATGCGGGAACGGGTGGAGGCGCTCGGTGGCACGCTGGACGTGGGGCCGTCGACCCGGGGCTTCACCGTCAGGGCGGTCCTACCGTGGGAGGTTCGTGGTGATCAGGGTGGTGCTGGCCGACGACCAGGCGCTGGTGCGCGCGGGTTTCCGCCTGCTGCTCGACACCGAGGACGGGTTCGAGGTCGTCGGCGAGGCCGGTGACGGCGAGGAGGCCGTCCGGCGGGCGCACGAGCACCGGCCGGACGTCGTGGTGATGGACATCCGGATGCCCGGCGTCGACGGCCTGGCCGCCACCCGGCGGATCTGCGCCGAGCTGCCGGACGTGAAGGTCCTGGTGCTGACGACCTTCAACGTGGACGAGTACGTGTTCGAGGCGCTGCGCGCCGGCGCCTCGGGCTTCCTGCTGAAGGACACCGACCCGGTGGAGCTGCTGCACGCCCTCAAGGTCGTCGCGGAGGGTGAGGCGCTCCTCGCACCGAGTGTCACCCGGAAGGTGATCGAGGAGTTCGCGAGTCGTCCGGAGCACCGGCGTCCCGACCCCCGGGCGCTGCGCGAGCTGACCGCGCGGGAGCGGGAGGTGCTGGCGCTCGTGGCCGCCGGCCTGTCCAACGACGAGATCGCCGCGCACCTCGTGATCAGTCCGGCCACCTCCCGGACCCACGTCAGCCGGGTGATGACCAAACTGGGCGCGCGGGACCGCGCGCAACTCGTCGTGCTCGCCTATGAATCAGGTTTGGTGTCCCCGCGCCGAGGGTGAATATTCATTGTTGGCGCGCGGTCCGAGGCTCCCCGGACGGGTCCCGCGAAAGTTCTGCGAAAAACAACAAATATCACTGACAGTGACGAAAACGCCGAAACCCGCCGCATTGTGTGTGCGGCGGGTGACGTGAACGAAGGGGGCTAGGCGATAGCGCCCGGCGGCAGCTTCAGCTTGAACGGCAGCGTGGTCACGACCGCGAGGTCCGACGCCGTCTTCTTCATCAGCGTCGGCGCGTTGCGCGAGCCGGGCTCCGGCAGGTCCAGGAGCCGGTCCACGGCCTCGACCAGCGGTCCCTCGTAAATCCACACGGCCTGGGCGGCGCGCCGGCTGTCCCGCACGGCCGGCAGCCGGCCCGCGCGGGCCTCGGTCTCCGACCAGAACAAGATCGAGTCGATGAACCCTCTGCGCTGCTTGAACGCCATGATGCGGTCCAGCTGCCCGTCCTCGTCGCGGAGGTGCAGGAACTGGAAGCCGCTTTCGCGCAGCTCGATCACCTTGCTGAGTGCGAGATCCATGACGCACCTACCTCTGTTCTGAGGTCCCCTAGCAGGCACAGGTCGTTCGACCCGGAAATGATCGTACGGCAAGCGGACAAGCCGCCATAGGGACTAGGCCGGCGGGGCGGTCTCAATACGGGGTCGCCCACCTTCCGATTTCGATGCGGATCGCAGGACGCGAACGGTTCGCACTATAAAAGCGAGCCCGCCCGTGGTGACCAGGATCACAGTGGGCCACATACCGGTCCTCCGCCGCATCGGCTCTCCTGTCACCCGGGTAGACGTCCGCCACAGGTGGCGGGTTGCCCGGCGGGCACCGTGCGAATCACCACCTTGCGGTGAACCGCGAACGGGTGACATGGCCGCCAACTACGCTGTCCGCGTGAGCATCGACCCGGCCAAGAACCTCCCGGCGGTGCCCGAGTCGCTGCTCCCCCGCGAGCACGCGCTCTACCGGCCTCGGCACAGCAGCCGCCAGCGCACCGCGCTGACCCTCGCCGTCATCTTCTTCTGCACGCCCGCGATGCTGCTGGTCGTCGGCGTGCGGCCGGCCGAGTTCGAGAACCGCAGGCTCGCCGCGTTCCCGTCGATCACCGACGGCTGGGGCTTCTTCACCGGGCTCAACGCGTGGGCGAGCGACCACGTGCCGCTGCGCGACAAGGCCGTGGCGGTGGCGGACGGCGTCAGCCGCGGCGTGTTCGGCGAGGCGCCGCAGCTCGACCGGTCGCAGGACGAGGTCGGCGTGGTGGTCGCCCCGAAGGACCCGTCCCTCGACCGACCCACCCCGACGGCGTTCGTGGACGCGATCGAGGGCAAGGACGACTGGCTGTTCCTCGGCGACGACGTCGAGGGCGCCTGCGAACCGCTGATCCCGATCGCCGAGGTGCACGCCCGGCTGGCCCGCCTGCGTCGCGCGGTCGAGTCGTCCGGTCGCCGGTTCGTGCTGGTCGTCGCGCCGAACAAGAGCACCATGGTGCCGCAGTACCTGCCGTCGAAGTACTTCGGCAAGGACTGCCACGCCAAGGCGACCGAGGAGTTCTGGAAGGACCTGTCCGCCAAGACGGGCGCGCTGGACCTGCGGTCGCGCATGCACGAGACCGCCAAGCTGAACAACCGGCTGCCCTACCCCAAGTACGACAGCCACTGGACGCACGACGGCAGCCTGGTCATGGCGCGCGTGATCACCGACACGATCGAACCGGGCACCTCGCGCGGCTGGAAGGTCCGGCCCACCAACGTGATCGACCGCGAGGGCGACCTCGCCCCGCTGCTCGGCCGGACCGCGACCGACCCGATCCAGTCCTACGACCTCGCGCCGGACGGCAGCACCGTGCGCAGCCGCGAGATCACCCCCGACCCCAAGCCGCAGCGGTTCACCCAGCCGCCGTCGAAGGGCGTGGTCGACGCCAAGGTCGGTCTGCTCGGCGACTCGTTCTCCTACTACGCCGGGCAGTACCTGGTCGCCTGCTTCACCGACCTCACGATGGTCCACGTCGAACGCCTCTCCGGCAACGCCCGCGAGGTCGCGCGCGCACTCGCCGCCACCGACGTCGTGGTGCTCGAAGCCGCGGAGCGGCTGCTGGTCAGCGGGCTGGACCCGGTCCTCGAACCGCCGGTCATCGACGTCATCGCCGAGGAGCTGGCCAAGCAGCCGCGCTAACGCCGGCGCCCGTTCTCCCGGGCGTGGTTCTCCAGCAGGGACGCCACGGTGACCACCGGCCCGCTGTCGTCGCGCAACCGCCTGCGCCGGGGCGCGACCTCCTCCGGCTCCGGCTCGTCGGCCGGCCAGGCGGCGGGGAGGTGCCGGGTCTCCTCGGCCGGACCGGGCGCCGGGACGGGACGGGCGAGCGGCGGTCGCGGTGCCGGCGGGCCGGGGACCGGGGCGCGGTCGAGGGGGACGTCCCGCGCCGGGGTGCGCGGTGGCTGGGGACGCGGTGCTGCGGACCGGAATGCTTCGGAACGGAGTGGTTCGGGTCGGGGCGCTTCGGGGCGGGGTGGTTCGGGGCGGGCCGCCGGGTGGCGCGGCGCGTCGGCACGCGGGGTCTCGGGGCGAGCGGGCTCGGGACGCGGCGGGTGGGGACGCGCGTCGGGTCGCGGGGCCGGCGGGCGCGGGGCGTCGGGTCGGGGCGCGTCGGGACGCGAGGGCTGGCTGCGCGGCGGAGGCGTGCGGGGCACGGGCGGGCCCTGCGGCCGGGTGGCGAAGGGCGGCCGGCGCTGGGGCGGCGGGGTGCGCAGGCGGTTCGACCGGACCCGGGGCAGCACCTCGGTCGGTTCCTCGCGGACGGGTTCCGGCTCGTCGTCCGGCCACTCGGCGTCTTCCGCGTCCTCGGCGGCGTCCTCGGGTTCCTCCACGTCCTCGAAGTCGTCCTCAAGATCGTTGTCGAGGTCGTCGTCGAGGTCCGACTCGGGCTCCGCGGGCTCGGGCACGGGCTTGGGCGCGGGTTTGCGGGCCAGCCGCCGCGCGAGGACGTGGCTCGGCTTCTCCACGTACCGGTAGCTCAGCTCCACCACGCCGAACGTCACCGCGATCGCGATCGGCACCGCGAGCCACAGCGGCACCTGCGGCCGGAGGAGGTCGAGCGCCGTGAACGCCACCAGGCCGTGCAGCAGGTAGATCGAGTAGCTGCGCTCGGACAGCCCCACCCAGATCCGCCGCTCCACGAGCCGCGGCTCGGCGAACATCCCCATCAGGAAGCACAGCACCGCGACCGCCAGCGCCAGGTTGTACGAGGCGTCCAGCCTGCCGAACTTCAGGTGGTCGGCGAGCACGTACAGCGCCCACGCGGCGCCGGCGAACACCCCGCCGAGCCACAGCGGCACGCGCTTGGTCGTCGTCGCCCAGACGATCTGCCCGATCAGCGGGATGGCGAGGTACGACACGTTCACCGCGAACACGAGCCACGACGGGCCCAACTGCCGGTTGGTCATCATCACCACGAAGATGAAGACCAGCTGGACCGAGATCGCGAGCCACGGCGCACGCCGCATGACCGGCAGCAGCGCCACCAGCAGGACGTAGAAGATGACCTCGACCACGAGCGTCCACGCCACGCCGACCATCACGACCTGCGGCACGATCAGGTAGTTGATCGTCAGGGCGTTGGTGACCACGGTCCACCACGTGATCACGGGCTCGTTGCCGCCGCCGAGCGGCCTCCCGCCGAGCAGGATCACCGCCGCGGTCAGCAGCACCACGAACGTCATCGGCACGTACACGCGCACCAGGCGGTTGAGGCCGAACCCGCGGGCGCCCTGGCGCAGCGCCACCGGCGTCACCACGTACCCGCTGACGAGGAAGAAGAACGGCACCGCGACCTGGCCGATGCCCTGCAACCCCATGTGCATCGGATCGCTGGTGACCGCGTCCACCACGTCGATCACAGGCGTGGGGCCCGCTTCGCGCTTGGCGATCCACTGCTCGGCCAGGTGGCTGTAGAAAACCAGCAGCGCGGCGAGCCCGCGACCGATGTCGATGAACGCGATGCGGGTCTTCTCGGCAGGCTCCCGCCCGCTCAGCGAACTCCGGCCGTCCAGGGGCTCAACCCTTCCACTAACCGCCCGTGCCGCGCGTATGGTAACGAACCGCCTACGTTCGTGTCCTCCCCGTGATTGAACCGGCTTCGCCCGTTCGCTCGCGCCGTTCCCACCTGCGGATCACCCGGTTGGCGGGCATCTCGACCAGGCGGTGCAGCAGTTCGGCGGCCACCGCGGCCGCCACCAGCCCCACCACCACGACCAGGGTCGGGTCCAGGTGCGGCATCAGGGTGTCGTACAACGGGTACATCGCGCTCAGGTGGATCAGGTAGATCGCGTACGTCCGCTTCGACCAACCGCGGATCAGCGCGGACCGGCTCACCGGACCGCTCGCGGCCACCAGCAGCACGGTCAGCAGCACGGCGAACAGCAGCGTGCGCGGCACCGCGTCGCCCTGCTCGGTGTAGCCGCCCACCTTGTCGGTCCAGACGAACAGCAGGAAGTGCGCCGAGGCGATGGCCGTGCCCGCGACCGGGTGGACCTTCCCGGAGTGCACCAGCGAGATCAGCTGCCCGATCACGAGCACCGGCAGGTACGCGCCGAACTGCCCGATCCCGTGGCCGAGCGAGGTCGGGAAGTGGTTGGTGATCAGCAGGACGGTGAAGCACGCGGGAGCGGCGGCCAGCGGCGGGATCCACGGCCACTTGCGCAGCACGGGGATGGTCAGCGCGACGTAGCAGTAGAAGACCACCTGCACCTGGAGCGTCCACGTCACCGCGACCAGCGCGACCTGCGGCGTCTGCAGGAAGTTGACGAGGAACAGGCCGCTGACGAGGTCGCCGAGGTCGAGGTCCCCCTCGCGGGCGGACGACACCCGGAAACCGAGGTTGATCAGGACCCACGCGATCACCGTGACGACCCACAGCAGCGGCACGAGCCGCACGACGCGGCGGCGCAGGAACTGGACCGGGCGCTCCCGGTTCGCCACGTGCGTCACCACGACGCCGCTGACGACCAGGAACAACGCCACGCCGAAGAACGACAGGCGCGGGTTGAGGTGCAACCGGTCGACGACGCCCTGCTCGACCGCGGTCGACAGCCAGAACTCCCGGTCGTTCAACGCGAACCAGGCGGTCAGGTGGGTCAGCACGACCGCGCAGGACGCGACGACCCGCAGCAGGTCGAGGCCGTGCAGGTACCCGGTGCCCTGGGCCGCGGCCTCGGGCCGCGCCAGCGTGGTCGCCGTCATGCCACCTTCTCCACAACCCGGTGCAGACCCTCCGCGGCGAAACCCGCGCACCCCACCGCGACCACCACGGCGAGCGATGACGGCAGGACGGCGGCCAGCGCGCCGGTCACCGCGTAGCCGACGACCGGGACGGACACGTACAGCGGCACCGCGCGACTGCTCAACCAGCGCACGGGCCGCGTGCTCGCGAGCGCCGCGCCGCGCGGCAGCGCGATCAGGAACACCAGCAGCGCCAGCACGCCGCCGAGCGGGTGCCAGTACCCGGCCAGCTCCGGCGTCACCTCGTCGGCCACCACCAGCAGCGCCGCGGCGAGCAGGCCGAGGCAGAAGCCGTGCGCCGCGGTCAGCCGCCCCGCCCGCACGAGCCACGCCACCTCGCCGAGCACGATCAGCGGCACCAGGGCGGCGACCTGTCCGAGGTCGCGCAGCACGTCCGGCGCGCCGGCCCAACCGCCCGCCATCACCAGCGCGCAGGCGACCTCCAGCCGCACCAGGACCGCGAGCCACGGCGCGCCGCGCTCCACCGGTCGCAGCGCCGCGACCAGCAGCCCCGAGCACGCCGCCGCCGCGATCGGCGTGATCACCGCCGCGTCGGTCAACGGCTCCGCGCCCAGGAGCAGGAGCAGCGCGCCCACGACGACCGCGCCCGCCACCGCGGCCGCGACCCGGCGCAGCAACCGCACCGCCACGGACCACCGGTCCACGCCCGCGATCGCGTAGCCGGCCGACAGGAGCAGCAGCGCGGTGCCGAGGAAGCCGAAGTCCTCGCCGAGCCCGGTCGGCTGGTTGACCCAGCCCCGGATCACGACGACGAGGTCGCCGGTGTCCCCGTGCCGGCTCGGCCACAGGCCGACGAGGTAGCTGTAGGCGAGCAGGCAGACGGCGGCCGCGGTCACCACGCGCACGCCGGGCAGGGTCGTGCCACCCGCCTCGACGGGTGTCCTGGTCTCAGCCATCGGCGGGCAGCGCTTCCAGCTGGAGGGCGAGCAGGGGCCCGAACGCGGAGGTGAGGTCGTGCGACCTGGCGTTCAGCTCGACCCGGACGAGCAGGTCCTGGTGCACGTAGAAGGCGCGCACCGTCGGCCGCGGCGCGGGGTCGGCGTCCGGGTTGGCGACCACCCGGGTCACCCGGGTGATCCCGTGCTCGGGCGCGATGCGCTCCAGGCCGAACTCCTGCTGGAGCCCGTCGAGCCGGTCGGCGGCGCGCAGCGCGGCCTCGCGGTCCGCCATCCGGACGACCGCGACGAGCACCCGGCCCTCGGGCCGCCGGGACGACAGCGTCAGCCGGGCCGCGCCCGCGCCCCCTTCGGCGTAGACCTCGACCTCGAGGTCGTTGAGGAAGTTCAGCTCCACCAGGTCGGAGAACGCGCGCACGCTGTCGTACGACTCGGTGCCGGAGTCGAAGTCCGCCAGCGCCAACGGGTCCGCGGCCAGGCGGCCCGCCTCGCCGGTCGCCGGCACGTTGCGGGCGCTGGCGGGCAGCGGGTCCCCGCCCCAGATGCTCCAGGCGCCGAACGTGACGACGGCGAGCACGCCGGTGACGAGCAGTGCGCCGAGCACGGAGGTGCGCGTCCGTACCTCACTCACGCGGGACTTACCTCCACACTCGAAACCCGGCCCCCGAGTGGGAACCGGGCACGAGTGTCGCAGGCCGAACCCCGCCTGTCACAGGAAATGCTCAGGTCAGAGTGGTTGAAGCCACAACGTGACGAAGCCGCTCGCCGCCGTTTCCGCCTGGCGCACCAGGTCCTCGTCGGCGTGCTCGGCCTCCGCGTCGCCGCCCAGCGGCACGGGCGCGTAGCCGAGCTTGCGGTAGCCCAGCAGGACCTGGAGCGGGTCGTCGCCGAGTTCGGTGATCGCGTCGGGGCAGAACTCGCACACCACGTGCGGCCGGTCGCGTTCCAGCACGGCGGTCAGGCCGGCCAGCGCGCGGTGGTCGCGGCCCTGGAGGTCCACCTTCACCAGCGTGACGCGGCGGTCGGACACCTCCGGCCTGGTGTCGAGCCGGACCGCCGGCACCACGACGCCGCCCGCGGCCTCGTCGGACGCGTCGTGCGCCCGGTGGTCGCCGCTGTTGCCGTCCTCGGCCTGCACGAGCCGGATGCTGCCCTCGGTGTCCCACGCCGCGACCGGCAGCACGTCCACCGACCGCGCGCCCTCGGGGCCGAGGTTCGCGGTGACGTTGCGGCGCAGGTACTCGGCGTTGACCGGGTTGGCCTCCACCGCGACCACCGCCTCGACGCCCTCGGCCTGCCGGAGCAGCCGCAGCGTGTGGTAGCCGACGTGCGCGCCGATGTCGACGAACGTGCCGTCGCCCACCAGCCGGGCCATGAGCTCGGCCTCCTCGGCCTCCCACGACCGGTGGTAGGCCAGCCACGGCAGCACGACGCGGTCCACGGGCAGCAGCAACGCGCCCGCGTCGCACACCACCACGTCCGCGCCGGCGGGCACCGGCGCGTGCCGCAGCCGGGCGGTGTCCTGCACCGCGGCCAGCGCGCGGGCCAGCTCGTCCAGCCGCCGGTCGCCGCCGTCGAACCGCTCGTCGCGCTCGGCGAACCGGTCGAACGTGGTGCGCTGCTCCTCGTCCAGCCGCGACCACACGCGGTCGAGGGTGGTGTCGACCCGCTGCTCCAGGTCGGACACCGCGGACGCGGCGTCCTGCGCGGCGGAGCGGAGGTCGTCCTGCACGGCGGCCAGGCGGGTCTTGAGGCCCTCGTTGGCCCACCGCGTGGACTCGACGCTCGACTCGACCGCCTCCAGCCGCGCGACCACGCCGTTCAACGTGTCCTCGACGCCGCCGACGAGCGTGCCCATCACCTTGCGCTGGTGCACGTCGTAGTGGTCGATGGCGCGCAGCACGGCCTTGCGCAGGGCGGGCGCCAGCGGCGTGCGCGACGCGGTGCCCACCTCGGCGCGCCACAGCAGCGCCTGCTTGGCGTCGCGCAGCGGGCGCAGCAGGTCCGAGCCCGGCAGCTCGGCCCGGTAGCCCGCGCCACCGCTGCCCAGCCAGCTCCGGTGCGCCTCCCGCAACTGCTCGGCCATCCACGCGGCCGCCCTGGCCACCGACCGGGTGCGCAGGATGTGCTCGCGGGCCGCGCGGCCGCGCCGGGCGGCCTCGGCCGGGTCGTCCGCGACCTCGCGCATGGCGCGGGCCGCGGCGTCCAGGTCGGGTTCGGCCCACACGGCGGTCGCCGGGTACGGGTGGTTGCCCGGACCCACCGGCACCAGCCGGTGCGGCACCGGCCAGCCGGTCCTGGCGTCCAGGAACTCCGCGGTGCTGGAGTAGTCGGTGGAGATCACCGGCATGGCGCGTGCCATCGCCTCGGCCACGGTGAGGCCGAAGCCCTCGCTGCGGTGCAGCGACACGTACGCGCTGCTGGACGCGTACAGCTCGTCCAGCTCCTCCACGGACAGGTAGCGCTCGATCAGCTCGATCCGCGGGTCGTCCAGCACCTTGACCCGCAGCCGCTCGGCGGTGTGCGGGTTCTTGTCGCCGTTGATCGCCTTGAGCACCAGGCGCACGTCGTCGCGGCCCTCGAACGCCCGCTGGAACGCCTCGACCAGGCCCCACGGGTTCTTGCGCTGCCCGATGCTGAAGAAGTCGAACGCGAACAGGAACCGCACCGGGTCGCCGGGGCGGCGCTCCGGCCGGACCGGCGGGCCGGGGTCGCGCACCGGCACCGGGATCGCCTTGACCGGGATCGACGTGTGCCGGGCGATCGCGTCGCGGCAGAACTCGCTGACCGTCCACACCTCGTCGACCAGGTCGAACGCGTGGTGCATCTCGCCGGGGAACTCCTCCAGCTCCCACGCCCACAGGCCGATCCGGTAGCGGTGGTGGCCGACCTGCGGCTGGCGGTCGAGCACCGCGCGGGTCTGGTCCGCGTTCACGCACAGCAGGCTGACCGGGAACTTCGGGTCGCCGACGGTGCCCGGCTCGGCCAGGCCCGTGCGGTTGGACACCAGCCGGTCCTCGACCACCGACGCGACCGGCACCCCGGACTCGCGGATCGCGTCGTGCACCAGCCGGGCCATCTCGCCGACGCCCAGCTCGGCGGTCAGGTAGCCGACCACGTTGACGCCGAACTCGGCCGACGGCTCCGCGGGCTCCACCGGCTCGGCGGGCAGCGCCCACGCCGGCAGGGAAGCCTCGGTCACCCCGGAACTCGCGCACCAGGAGCGGAAGGGGGCGGCGTCGCGGCTGTGCGGCAACGGGAACGCGGTCTTCAGGTCGGGGCGCGAGTTCCACACCGCCTGCACCAGGCGGCTGAGCGCGGTGCCGATCGGCGCGTCGTCCGGCGGGGCGGCGAGCCACCGGCGCAACGCCTCGCCGCCGTCGTCGCCGAACGCGTGCGGCGGCACGGGCTTCTTCTTCCGCTCGGCCTTGACCCACGCGTCCCGGTACAGGGCGCGCATGGCCGGGCTGATCTTCGTGCCGTCGGCCATCTTCGCGAAGCCGTACGGGATCGACTCCAGCGTCTCGGCGTAACCGTTGCGCTGCAACGAGGAGCGGTAGCCGTCGCACAGCTCGCGGACGACCGGGTGCTCGGACAGCACCACGCGCGGCCGGCGCGGCGTGTGGCAGGACAGCAGCCACGGGTGCTCCGGCCGGTAACCGCTGTAGTGGAAGAACCGCAGCCGGTGACCGCCCGCGGTCAGCACGCCGTCCGCGTCGCGTTCGACCGGGCGCTCGTGGATGTTCCAGTACGCGACGTTGAACCCGGGGTCGCGCAGCACGGTGTGGTCGAACAGCGCGGGCACCTGGTCCACCCACCGCTGGTCGGTGAAGAGCTGCTTCTCCGGCGCGACGATCGCGTCGTGGCGCAGCCGCTCGGCCCAGAAGTCCAGGAACGGCTCGGAACCGGGACCGGTGGCCACGAAACCGAGGTTGAAGATGCCCGCGCCCATGATCGCGGCTTCGCTCGGGTCCTTGCCGTCGCGCGGCAACGGGTTGAGGAAGTGCGGCGTGAGCACGATCCCGTGCGCCAGCGCCAGTTCCGCCAACTCCGGCATCGGCGCGAACACCTGGATGTCCGGGTCCAGGTACATCACCACGTCGGCCGCCGTCCGCAGCTCGCGCAGCAGGTACGGCTTCACCGCCGTCGCCAGCTCGGTGACGTTGTAGGCGGTGGCCATCCGCAGGTAGTCCTCGGCGTCGATGCCGGTGGCCTCCGGACCGACCGTGCGCAGCCGGCCCTGCCGCTCACCCGACCCGCGCGGCGCGTCGATCACCGCGATCACGAACTCGTGGTCGGGGTGGTGCTCCAGGTAGGACGCGGCCAGGACGCGCGCGGCGGGCAGGTAGTTGCGGGCGACGACGGTGCACGCGGTCACCGCGCCGCCGTCGGGTCGCGGCTCAGCCATCGGCGGACAGCACCTCGAGCTCCGCGTCCAGCGCCTCGTCGAAGCCCTTGCGCGCGGCGGCGAGCGTCGGCGCGGCGACGTCGACCCGGACGATCAGGTCCTTGCTGGTGTAGTGGCCGCGGACGCGGGCGTTCTGCCCGTCCTTCGCGTCGACCTGGCCCGCCATCACGCCGGCGGGGGTGTCGGTCACCTGCACCATGCCGTTGTTGATCTGGGTGTTGTGCAGGCCGACCGTGCCGGCGGCGGCCGCCGCGGCGTCGGTGCACTGCACGATCAGGATGATGCCCTTGGAGCCGTCGTCCAGGGTGAACTGGGCCAGCTTGGTCTTGGACGCGCCCGCGGAGGTGTAGAGCGCGCTCTCGGAGTCGAGGAGGTACTTGAGGTTCGGGACCGCGGTGAAGTCGGTCACCGCCTTGTTCGTGCTCACCTTGCCGGGGACCTTGCCGACCGGCAGCGGGTCCGGCGGCGGTGGCGGCGTGGTGGTCGTGGTGGCGGTCGGCGTCTGGCTCGAGGACTCGGCGGCGGGCGTCGAGCCGCCGCGGCCCCAGATCCAGTAGGCGCCGAACGCGATGCCCGCGAGCAGCACGATCGCCACGACGATGCCGATGACCTTGCCCTTGCCGCCGCTGCCGCTGTCGTCGAAGACCTCGGGCCCCTGGGCGATCCAGCTCGGGTTGGCGTCGCCGACGGGGCTGTAGCTGTCGCCGCCCCACGGCGGGGTGCTCGACGGCGGGCCCGCCTGCCAGCCGCCCGGCGGCGGCGGGGGCATCTGGTTCGGCGGCGGCGCGATGGGCGCCACGTACTGGGTGCGGTCGGCGTCGGTCGGCCGCTGGCTCACGACCTGGGTCTTGTCCGCGTTGGCCTGCGGGCCGCCGGGCGTGACGATCTGGGTCGCGTCCGGGTTCGGCTGCTGCTGCTGGTGCTGCGGGGGCACCGCGTCCCACCGCACGGGCGGCGCGAACGGGCCGCTGTTGGTCTGCGCCGGTGCGGCCGGGCCGCCACCCGAGGCGGCGGCGAGGAGTTCATCCCGGCGACGGCGGTAGTCGTCGGCACTGATCCGACCCTCCGCCAACGTGCGGTCCAACTCTGCCAGGTCCTCTTGCCAGGACATTCCGCTCCTCCAGGGGTTGCCGCGCGAGCGCCATTGTTGCCTATGCGTTCCGGGGCGGTGCGGGCATACGGCACTTGTGATGCGGTCGTTGCCGGCCGCTGGTCCCTCCGGGTGGCCCACGCCACGCGACCGCCGCGGCCCGTGACGGGGTCCGTCGCCCTGACGTTCGGCGCACGACCGCCCACGGTCCGCGACGCCGCGCGGGCGGGCCGGGCGCGCGCACCGGCCACCTACGATGTGAGAGCGCTCCCCACACGGCGCGGTGTGGGCGTCACACCACCCGCCGTCCGCAGGAGCAGCCCCATGCCCCACGGTCCGCTCGACCACCGCTACCGCGGCGAGCACCCGCTCCGCACCCTGCTCTACCTCTACCGGGAGGACCGCGGGAAGCTCGCCCTCGGCGCGGGCGCGTTCTTCGTCAAGCACAGCCCGACCTGGCTGACCCCGCTCATCACGGCCCACGTCATCGACGTCGTCGTGCAGCGTCGGCCGATCGTCGGCATGTGGCTCGGCGCGGGGCTGCTGCTGGTCATGCTCGTGCTCAACTACCCGTTCGCCATCCTCTACACGCGCTGGTGGTACGGCAGCGCGCGGCGGATGGGCATGCGGACGAGGTCCGCGCTGAGCCGCCGCATGCAGCAGCTCTCCATCGGCTACCACGCGCGGGTCAGCGCGGGCGTGCTGCAGACCAAGGTCATCCGGGACGTCGAGAGCATCGAGACCTCCACCCAGCAGATCGGCGACCAGGGGCTCGCCGCGCTGGCCACGCTGAGCGGCGCGCTGGCCGTGATCGCGGTGGGCGCGCCCGCGTTCCTGCCGGTGTTCCTGCTCGTCGTGCCCGCCGCGGCGGTGCTGGTGATGTGGCTGCGCGGCCGGCTGCGCGCGTACAACGAGTCGTTCCGCCAGGAGGTCGAGCAGCTGTCGTCGCGGGTCGGGGAGATGACCACGCTCATCCCCATCACCCGCGCGCACGGCCTGGAGCGCACCGCCCTCGACCGCATGGACGGCACGCTGCGCCAGGTCTTCGCGGCCGGCATGAAGCTCGACGGCCTCAACGTCCGGTTCGGCGCGCTGGCCTGGATCCTGCTCAACGCCCTGGGCGTCGGCTGCCTCGCGGGCTCGGCCCTGGCCGCCTACCACGGCCGGCTGTCCGTCACGCCCGGTGACGTGGTGATGCTCAGCGCCTACTTCGCCTCCCTCACCGGCGCGGTCACCACGTTGATGAGCCTGGCCCCGCTGATCGGCAAGGGCTTGGCGTCGGTGCGCTCGCTCGGCGAGGTGCTGGAAGCGCCCGACCTGGAGCACAACGCGGGCAAGGCGCGGGTGGACGTGGTGCGCGGCGGCGTGCGGTTCGAGGGCGTCGGGTTCTCCTACCCCGACGCCGACCGGCCCTCCGTGCGCGACTTCGACCTCGACGTGCGGCCGGGCGAGACGATCGCGCTGGTCGGCGCGTCCGGCGCGGGCAAGTCGACGGTGGTGAACCTCGTCATCGGGTTCCTGCGTCCGACCGAGGGCCGCATCCTGCTCGACGGCGTGGACATGGAGACCCTCGACCTGCGCAGCTACCGGCGGTTCCTGTCGGTGGTGCCGCAGGAGTCGGTGCTGTTCGAGGGCACCATCCGGGACAACGTCGGCTACGGCCTCGACGACGTGCCCGAGGACGTGGTGCGCCGCGCGCTGGCCGACGCCAACGCGCTGGAGTTCATCGACCGGCTGCCGTCCGGGCTGGACACCGTGGTCGGCGAGCGCGGCGCGCGGCTGTCCGGCGGGCAGAAGCAGCGGCTGGCGATCGCCAGGGCGCTGATCCGCGACCCGCGGGTGCTCGTGCTGGACGAGGCGACCTCCGCGCTGGACCACCGGTCCGAGGCGCTGGTGCAGCAGGCGCTGGCCCGCCTGGTGCGGGGGCGCACGGTGTTCGTGGTGGCGCACCGGCTGTCCACGATCCGCAACGCGGACCGGATCGTGGTGATGGACGACGGCCGGATCGCGGAGATCGGCTCGCACGACGAGTTGCTGCGGTCGGGGGGTCTGTACGCGCGGGCCCAGAGCGCGTAGCCGGGCGCTCAGCCCTTCTTGGTGAGCAGCGTGGGGCCGACGATGCGCCGGGCGATCCGGCGGAACCGGCTGCGCGGCTTGGCGGGCGGCGGCGTCGGCTTGGCCGCCTCGGGCGCGGCCTGCGGCGCGGGGTCGGCGGTCGGCGCGGGAACCGGCGCGGGTGCGCCGTTCACCGGCGGCGTCACCGGCTGGACCGGCGCGGGCTGGGCGGGCGCGGGCTGGGCGGGCGCGGTTTGGAGCGGTGCGGCCTGAAGTGGTGCGGCCTGAAGTGGTGCGGCCTGAAGTGGTGCGGCCTGAACGGGAGCGGGTTGGGCGGGAGCAGCCTGGAGCGGCGCGGGCTGAAGGGGCGCGGGTTGGGCGGGGGCGGCGGGAACGGGCGCGACCTGGAGCGGGGCGGCCTGGACGGCGGGCTGCGGCAGGGGGCCGGCGGGCACGTCGTGCGCGGGCACGGGCGGGAACTTCGTCGTGGCGACCGCGACGGGGGTCAGGTCGGTCGCCGTCACCGGTTCCGCGGTCGGCCAAGCGGGTTCCCGCGCGTCCGTGACGGGCTGGATGCGGATCGTGGGCGTGTCGTGGGTTCGCTGGGGCTGGGTGGGCACCTGGCTGGACGTCACTCCTCCGATCTTGCCAAAACACGTTCGGTGACCCGGGGGAGGGCAATCAGCAGAAGATGATCCCGCACGGTCTGCGGGTCGTCGTCGTGGTCGTGGTCGTCGTGGTGGTGGGCCGCCGCGTGGTGGTCGTGGTGGGCCGCGCCGTGGTGGTGGTCGTGGTGGTCGCCTCGGTCGTGGTGGTGACCTCGGTCGTCGTCGTGCTGGTGGTCGTCGCGGACGATGACGTCGTGGTCGTCGTCGTGCCGGACGGGCGTGAGCCGGTGGTCGTCGTGCCGGTCGCGGCCGCCGTGCGCGCGGGCTGCTCGCTGCGCTTGACGACGACGATCTCGCCGCCACCGCCGGTGGGCTCCAGGCTGCGGGGCGCTCTGCCCAGCCCGCCCTGGACCGCCAGGAGGGCGGCCACCGCCGCGCCGATCAGGGCGCCGAAGGCGAGCCGGCCGGGGGCACTCAACGCCGTGAGCATCCCCAACGACTACCGGCCTCACTCGTTAGGGTCAAATCCTTCGGGACATCTGGTACCGGCCCGACACTTCGGGTATCGGGCCGGTACCACCGTCACGCGATCACTGCTTGAGGTTCGCGGTCAGCGTGATCTCGGTGCCCGCCAGCGCCTTGCTGACCGGGCAGTTCTCCTTGGCGTTCTGGGCGGCGGCGGCGAAGCCCTCGGCGTCGAGGCCGGGCACGACCGCGGTGACGGTCAGGTGGATGCCGGTGATGCCGGTGCCCGGCTGGAACGTCACCTCGGCCGAGGTCTCGACCTCCTGCGGCGGGGTGCCCGCCTGCGCGAGGCCGTGCGACAGCGCCATCGAGTAGCAGGACGAGTGGGCGGCGGCGATCAGCTCCTCGGGGCTGGTCTTGCCGTTCGCCGCTTCGGCCCGGGACGGCCAGCTCACCTCGTACGTGCCGATGCCCGACGACTCCAGGGCGACGGTGCCCTTGCCCTCGAGCAGGTTGCCTTCCCAGTTGGTGGTCGCCTTGCGGGTGGTGGCCATGTGCGCAACTCCGTGTTCGACGTGGAGGACCTGTCGACGCCAAACCTAGTGGTGATCGTCCGCGCGCGCCGGAACCCGAAGGCCGGAATGCGGAAGACCCCCGGTGCGGACACCGGGGGTCTTCCCGAGAGCGGATGACGAGACTCGAACTCGCGACCCTCACCTTGGCAAGGTGATGCGCTACCAACTGCGCTACATCCGCCTGCTGGGGACAACTATAGCCCATGTTCCAAGGGGGTTTCGACGGGGGGTCCCGTTCGCGCCAACAAGCGGTCCACCTCGGTCAACCGCTCCTTCGGCCAGCGCCACTCCCAAAGCGGCCGGACGCGGTCCACCACCTCGGCGGGCAGCCACGGCGCCACCTCGTCGCGCAGCTCCCACTCGTCGAACACGTGCTCGTAGAAGCTCACCACGGACGCGTCGGACAGGAACCGCTCCGGCTGCCGGAAGCACCAGTGCGCGAACCCGTAAACGCGGCCGAGCACCTCGCGGTCGCCGTCGCGGTGCGCCTCCAGCGCGAGTTGCCACAACTCGGCCAGGAAGACGTGGCAGGACCACGACTCGCGCTCGACGACGGCGCTCAGCTCGGGGAGGAGGGCGGAAGCCCTTGCGCGCCAGTCGACCACGCGGCAGGAGCGTACTCGTCGCGGCGGAACCCGCAGCGCCGTCGGCCACCACCTGACGCCCACCCGTGACCGGTCCGTCACCGACCGCGAGCGTCTCGACGGCGGTGGACAGCCGCTCCGACTGGGCCGAACGGCCCACACCGACCGTCGGGTGTTCGGTATCGGCTCGCTATCGCTTCGGCCCGGGATCAGCCGTCTGTGGCATCTTGACCAGTGGACCACAGGCTTGGCGGGAGGTGCCGGGGCGGGATGGCCGGAGATGCCGATTTCGACCGGGAACTGCTCGCCAGGGTCAGGGCGGGTGACGACGGCGCGTTCGGCGAGCTGTTCACCCGGCACGCGGACGCCGTCCGCCGCTTCGCCCTCCGGCACGTGCGTGAACACGCCGAGGCCGACGACCTCACCGCGGAGGCGTTCTTCCGCGTGCTCCAGGCGATCCGCCGGGGCAACGGCCCGACCGACCACGTCCGGACCTACCTGCTGACCGTCGCGCGCCGGGTGGCGTGGGAGTGGAGCGGGCGGCGGCGGGACGTGCCGGTGGAGGACGAGGAGCTGAGCCGGCGGGTCGAGCCGTTCCCGGACGTCACCGCGAGCCGGCCGGAGCACGCGCTGATCTCCCGCGCGTTCACCAGCCTGCCCGAGCGGTGGCGCACGGTGCTGTGGCGGGTCGAGGTGGAGGGCGAGCGGCCGGCCGCGGTCGCGCCCGCCTACGGCCTGAGCCCGAACGCGATGGCGGCCCTGGCCCGCCGGGCCCGCGAGGGGCTGCGGGCGGCCTACCTCCAGGCGCACCTGGCCGCGGACGCCGGGCCGAGCGCGTGCGGCTCGGTGGTGGCCAAGCTCGGCACGTACACGGCGGGCGGCGCGCAGGGCGCCGAGCACAAGCGCATCCGCAAGCACCTCCGGACCTGCTCGTCCTGCAACGCGCTGCACGCCGAGCTGGTCGAGGTGTGCTCGACGCTGCGGGCGCACGCGGCGAGCATCGCCGTGCCGGTGGCCGCGACCGCGCTGCTCGCCCCGGCGGCGCTCGGTCCGGCCGCGCTCGCCCCGGCCGCGCTGGGCCCGGCGGTGGTCGGCAAGGCCGCGTGGCTGACCGGGCGGGTGAAGCTCGCGCTGGCGGCCACCGCCTCGGCCGCGGCCGTGGGGCTGTTCGGGGTGGTCGCCGGGACGGTCACCGGCGGGCCCGGACCGGCGCTGGTGCAGGCCGGCCCGAACGGCGCGCCCGACGAGCAGGTGCTGGCGCTGTGCTCGACCACCGCGACCACGACCGTGATCGGCACGCCGACCAGCGAGACGTCGCCGTCGGCCGGCGCCAGGCAGGTCGTCGCGCACGTCGGGACCCGGCCGGCCGACCGCTCCGCGGCGCCCGTCACGACCTCCGCGCCCCCGCCCGCGCCGCCCGCGGTGGAGCCGACCGGGAGCGCCCCGCCGGCCCGCGAACGCGCCCTGGAGACCGACACCGCGCCGGTCACGACCTCCGCGTCCGCGTCGGTGCTGGTGCTGACCACCACGACCGCCGTCACCACGACCGCCGTCACGACGACCACCGCCTCCCCGCCCAGGTCGGCGGGCACGTCGGTCGAGCCGCCGAAGCCCCCGGTGACGCCGACGACCGTCACCCTGCACCCGACGCCGATCCGGCTGGACCCCGCGTAGCCACCGGTTTCACCCGCGAGGTGCAAGACTCTCCCGGTAGCGTGGAGATCGCTTGAGTGATCGCTCGACGTCCCGAGGAGACGGTGATGACGCGGCTGGTGCGCGGTGCGGACGGCCGGATGTGGACGGTGCGCAGCCAGATCGAGTGGCGCAACCCGTCGGCCGACGCCGACTTCGAGCACGACGTGAGCGGCGGTCAGGGCCCGGGCGTGCTGATGCTCGCGATCGTCATCGCCATGGGCGTCATCCTGGTGGCGTGGACGCCGCCGGAGGTCGTCGTGCCCGGCTGGCTGCTGGTGGCGCTGGTCCTGGTGTTCCTCTTCTTCCCGGTCCGCTGGGCGGTGCGGCGGCCGTGGCGGATCACGGCGGACTCGAAGAAGACCGAGGAGCTGCCGCCGGAGCGGTGGGTCGGCTCGGTGCGCGGCTTCCTCACCGTGCGCAACGAGGTCGCCAACGTGGCCCGCAAGATCGAGATGTACTCGCTGCCCGACCTGGACGGCCCGCTGCAACCGGTCGACTGACGGCCCGGCGCGGGTGACACTGGTGCGGTGCCGGAACTGCCCGAGGTCGAGGCGCTCGCCCACCACCTGCGCGAGCACGCCGTTGGACGGCGCGTGCACCGGGTGGACGTGGCGTCGCTGCACGTGTTGAAGACGTTCACGCCACCGTGGACCGAGCTGCAGGGGCGCGAGGTGACCGGCGCGGGCCGGTTCGGCAAGCACCTGGACCTCGACTGCGACGGCCTGCACCTGGTGGTGCACCTGGCGCGCGCCGGGTGGCTGCGCTGGTCGGAGCACCTGTCGGCGGGTCCGCCCAAGCCCGGTCGCGGGCCGCTGGCGCTGCGCGTGCACCTCGGCCCGCCGGGGGAGGGGCCGGGGTTCGACCTGACCGAGGCGGGCACCAAGAAGGGCCTGGCCGCGTGGGTCGTGACCGACCCGGCGGAGGTGCCGGGCATCGCGCGGCTGGGGCCGGACGCGCTGTCGGTGACGCGCACCCAGCTGGAGGACCTGTTCGCGGGCCGCACCGAGCGGCTGAAGACGGCGTTGACCGACCAGACCGTGCTCGCGGGCGTCGGCAACGCCTACTCCGACGAGATCATGCACACCGCCCGGCTGTCGCCCTACGCGACGGCGGGCAAGCTGGACGCGGAGGCGCTGGACCGGCTGCACGAGGCGTTGGTCGGCGTGCTGACCGACGCCGTGGCCCGTTCGGTCGGCCAGCACGCGGCGACCCTGAAGGGTGAGAAGCGGTCCGGCCTGCGGGTGCACGGGCGGACCGGTCTGCCGTGCCCGGTGTGCGGTGACGCGGTGCGCGAGGTCTCCTTCGCGGACAAGGCTTTCCAGTACTGCGCGACGTGCCAGACGGGCGGCAGGCCGCTGGCCGACCGCCGGATGTCGCGGCTGCTCAAGTAGCTCACTCGGACGAGTGGCTTGCTCCGTTCGTCGGCTGAACCGGGCTCGTCGGGGCACTCCTCCTGGTGTCCGAACCACACTTGGAGGAGCCATGAACCAGCGCATCGCCGCCGCGTTGATCGGCGCCACTATGGGACTGGCCACGTTCGCCGGTTCGACCATCGCCGTCTCGGCCGCCGCGCCCGAGGAGCACAAACCCCAGCTCCAGCAGGACGAGGTCACGAAGGTGATCTGCCGCGTGCTGGAGGAGCTGGACCTGCTGGAGGAACCCGCCCTGGCCGACCTGGTCGAGAAGCTGGGCTGCAAGAAGCAGAGCCCGACCTCCACCACGACGGCGCCCAGCTCGACCTGACGGGACGGCCGGCGCTGACGCGGGGTGAGCGCCGTGCCCCGGGGTGCGGTCCGAGTGATCGGATCGCACCCACTCTCCGTGATCGCACCCCGTCTTGATCGCCCGATTGGGTAAGCAATCCGCCACGGTCGCCGCCAATTCATCGGATGTGCACGGCCGCACACCGCGAATCCCTTGCCACCGCCGCCCCCACGGCAGAGCATGGACGCCGTGCGTGACCTCCTGACCGAGCGTGCGGTGCTCGGCCTCATCGCGACCTTGGCCGTCCTGGGCCTGTTCGTGATGCTCTGCCGCGCCCGCCGGGTCAGCACGTCGGTCGAGGACGCGGTGATGGACATGCTGCACCGCATGTCGAAGGCGTCGGCCGACCTGCGCGAGGGGCTGACCGAGGACGCGGCCAACAAGGCGACGCCGCACCTGCGGGAGATGCTGCGGTGCGTCGCGGTCGGCATCACCGACCACGAGGACACGCTCCTGTCGTGGGACGGCGGCGCGAACGACCACTACGAGTTCCTGCGCCCCTACATCGAGCGCGCCATCGGCGAGGGCCACAAGGAGCACGTCGAGCACCGCAAGCTCGACTGCGAGCTGCCCGGCCCGTGCTCGCTGCACAGCGCCGTGATCGTGCCGCTGGTGGTGGAGGGCGACGTCGCCGGCACGCTGATCGTGGTCAGCGGGGTGGCGAACAAGCGGCAGATCCGGATGGCGGAGGAGACCGCGCGGTTCGTCTCCACCCAGCTCGAGCTGGAGGTGCTGCAGAAGTCCCGGCAGGCGCTGGCGCAGGCCGAGGTCCGGGCGCTGCGGGCGCAGATCTCGCCGCACTTCGTCTACAACGCGCTCAACACGATCTCGTCGCTGATCCGCACCGACCCCGCGCACGCGCGGGAGCTGCTGCAGGAGTTCGCCGAGTTCACCCGCTACTCGTTCCGCACCGACGGCTTCTTCACCACGCTGGCCGACGAGCTGACCAACATCCACCGCTACCTGACCATCGAGCAGGCGCGGTACGGGTCGAGGCTGAACGTGCGGCTGAAGATCGCGCCCGAGGTGCTCCAGGTCGTGCTGCCGTTCCTGGTGCTGCAACCGCTGGTGGAGAACGCGGTCCGGCACGGCCTGGCCAAGAAGCCCGGCGGCGGGCTGCTGACGATCATCGCCGAGGACAACGGCGCGGAAGCGCTGATCTCCGTCGAGGACGACGGCGTCGGCATGGACCCGGACCGCCTGTTCGAGGACCTGAAGGACGCCCACCAGACCGGCGCCCACGTGGGCCTGGGCAACATCAACCACCGGATGCGGGCGGTGTTCGGCGACGACTACGCGCTGGTCGTGGAGACCGCGCCGGACGCCGGCATGAAGATCATCCTCAAGATCCCGAAGTACAGCCGGGGCGTGCAGACCAACCTGCCCCTGGTGCCGCCGCGGCTGGAGGACACCACCGAGCAGCCCGCCGTGCGCGCGTGACGTCCCGCGCCGGGGGTCACGCGGCGGCGATCGCCAGGACCGTGACCACCATGACCGCGCACATGCCCCACGACATCCACATCCAGTAGACGTGCATCGCGGTCGGGCCGTCGGCGTTCTTGCGCCCGCGGTCGTCCCACCACTCGACGTAGCGTTCGAGCCACCGGAACGGGTTGAACGTCACCGCTCGATGGTAGCCGCGCGCGCCGCCGCTTCCCGGCCACACTCCCCGCCGGGCCCACGTAAGGTCGGGGCATGAGCGTGACGGACAAGATCGCGGCCCGGCTGCCGAAGATCGTCAGCGAGCGGACCGAGCGCGGCCCCGTGGTGGCCGCCGTCCGCCTGCACGGCGTCATCACCCCGACGCCCTCGCCGATGGCCCGCAACACCATCAACGTGCAGACCGTGGAGAGCGCGCTGACCCGCGCGTTCGACCACGACCGGCTGGTCGCGGTCGCCCTGCTGATCAACTCGCCCGGCGGCGCGCCCACCCAGTCGGCGCTGGTCGGCGAGCGCATCCGCGAGCTGGCCGCGAAGAAGAAGGTGCCGGTCCTGGCGTTCTGCGAGGACCTGGCGGCCTCCGGCGGCTACTGGCTGGCCTGCGCGGCCGACGAGATCTACGCCCACGGCACGTCCCTGGTGGGGTCGATCGGCGTGGTCAGCGCCGGGTTCGGGCTCAACGGCCTGATCGAGCGCTACGGCGTCGAGCGGCGCGTGCACACGGCCGGGGAGAACAAGGTCCGCCTCGACCCGTTCAGCCCGGAGAAGCCCGAGGACGTCGAGTGGCTCAAGGGCCTGCAGGCGCAGCTGCACGAGCAGTTCGCCGCCTGGGTCAGGCAGCGGCGCGGCGCGAAGCTGAAGGGCACCGACGACGAGCTGTTCAACGGCGAGGTGTGGACCGGAGCGAAGGCCGTCGAGCTGGGCCTGGTCGACGGGCTGGGCACGCTGCGCGGCGTCGTGGCGGAGCGCTACCCGGACGCCGACATCGCGGTCGCCGAGCCCCGCCGACCCCTCCTGGCCCGTCTCGGGCTCGCCGGCGCCACCACCCGATCGGGCGACTTCCTGCTGGACGGGTTGGCGGCGTTGGAGGAGCGGGCGCGCTGGTCGCGATTCGGCTTGTGAGGTCACGGCCGCGCGGCCGTCCGGCAACCGGCGTAGACAGCGACCCCGCCGGGTCGGCAAGATGCGCGGCACAGTGAGTACCCCAGTGAACAATCGCGCGGACCACTCGGGGCTCCTCGTCCTGGCGGTGGACGACGAGGCACCCGGTCTGAGCGAGATCAAGTACCTGCTCGAAAGCAGCCCGCACATCCGACGCGTGCTCACGGCCTTCGACGCGGCCGAGGCACTGCGCATCCTCCGGGGTGACTACGACGTCGAGGTGATGGACCGCACCCGGGCCGGGCTACCGCCGGTCGACGCCGTGTTCGCCGACATCAACATGCCGGGGTTGAGCGGCACGGACCTCGCGCGCGTGCTCGGCGCGTTCCGCGCGCCGCCGGCGTTGGTGTTCGTCACGGGGGTCGAGCACTCGGAGGCCGTGGTGGCCTTCGAGGTGGGCGCGCTGGACTTCGTCACCAAGCCGATCAACGCCGACCGGGTCAACAAGGCGATCTCGCGGGTCGTCGACCGGGTCGCCGCGACCCCGGCGGTGACCCCGGAGCCGGCCGCGGAGCCGCAGGACGACGAGGTGATCCCGGTCGAGCTGGGCGGCACGATCAAGCTCGTGCCGCGGGCCACCGTGCGCTACGTCGAGGCGCAGGGCGACTACGCTCGCCTGCACACCAACGACGGCGCCAGCCACCTGGTGCGCATCCCGCTGGCCCAGCTGGAGGAGCGCTGGGAGAACGCGGGCTTCGTGCGCATCCACCGCTCCTTCCTGGTGGCGCTGCCGCTGGTGACCGAGCTGCGGATGACGTCGAACGGGTACGCGGTGGTGATCGGGTCGGGCGAGGGGGCGAAGGAGCTGCCGGTGAGCCGGCGGCACACGCGTGAGCTGAAGGAGCGGATCGTGCGCCCCCCCAAGAGCAGTTGGGGATGACCAAGCACTCCGGCCCCCCCGGCCAACCGGACCAGCCGCAGCCGGCCGAACGCGACGCCTGGCTGTCGGTGTCGGCGCGCAAGAACCGCCGGCGGCGCGTGGTCCTGGCGGACCCGCGCGGGCGCGGGCGGGTGCTGCGCACGATCATCGAGCTGGAGGAGCAGACCAGCGTCGGCGAGAAGCTGATCCGCGACCTGATCAGGACCCAGCTGCGGACCGGCCTGGCGCTCGGCGGCGGCACGCTGGTGCTGCTCGCGTCGCTGCCGTTGCTGTTCTACCTCGTGCCGTCGTTGTCGGACGTGCAGTTCCTGGGCGTGCGGCTGCCGTGGCTGCTGCTGGCGCTGCTGCCGTTCCCGCTCCTGTACGGGGTGGGCTACGCGTACCGAAGACTGGCGGAGAGCCACGAGCAGGACTTCGTGAGTTCGGTGGACCGGTGATCGACAACCCGTGGAGCCTGGTGCTCGTCGGCGTGATGGCGCTGCTGACGTTCTCGTTGGGCTACGTGGGTTCCCGCCGCGCCAACACGACCCCCGACTTCCTGGTGGCCCGCCGCGCCGTGCCCGCCACCCGCAACGCCGCGGCGATCTCCGGCGAGTACCTGTCCGCCGCGTCGTTCCTCGGCGTGGCCGGGCTGGTGCTCAAGGACGGGATCGACGCGCTGTGGTACCCGATCGGCTTCACCGCCGGGTACCTGGCGATGATGCTGTTCGTGGCCGCGCCGCTGCGGCGGTCCGGCGCGTACACGCTGCCCGACTTCGCCGAGGCCCGGCTCGGCCCGTCCAACCTGCGGAAGTTCTGCACGTTCTTCGTGATCTGCATCGGCGTGCTGTACCTGGTGCCGCAGTTGCAGTCGGCCGGGCTGACGCTGAACACGATCACGGGCCTGCCCGCGTGGCTGGGCGGCGTGCTGGTGACCGCGATCGTGGTGGTGAACGTCCTCGGCGGCGGCATGCGCGCGATCACGCTGGTGCAGGCGTTCCAGTACTGGGGCAAGCTGTTCGCGATCGCCGCGCCGACGTTCGTGCTGTTCGCGTTGTTCCTGACCGGGCCGGACAACGGCGCGCAGCCGGTGGACGCCGCGGGCGTGCTGCGGTTCCCCGAGGACGTCGAGGTGACCACGGTCGACCCGGTCCGGGTGCGGGTGGACGTGCCGGTCGAGCTGTCCGCGACGGGCGTGGTGAACGGCTCGCCCGCGGACGGGCCGGTGTACTGGACGACCGGCCTGCACGAGGTGGGCGCGGACACCGAGCTGCGGTTCGCCGCCGGCTCGCCGGTGCCCGTGGTGGAGGGGTCGCCGACGTCCAACGAGGACTGGCTGCGACCGCAGACAGACGGCCTGTCGGGGCTGTTCGAGACGTACTCGCTGATCTTTGCGACGTTCCTGGGCACGATGGGCCTGCCGCACGTGCTGGTGCGGTTCTACACCAACCCGGACGGGCGGGCGGCCCGGCGCACGGCGTTGCACGTGCTGTACCTGCTGGGGTTGTTCTACCTGTTCCCGACCGTGCTGGGCGTGATCTCGCGGCAGTACCTGCCGCAGTTGCTGGTGACGGGCAAGACCGACGCGGCGGTGCTGCTGCTGCCGACCACGATGCAGCCGAACCCGCTGGGGCAGGTGCTGGGCGCGGTGGTGGCGGCGGGCGCGTTCGCGGCGTTCCTGTCCACGTCGTCCGGGCTGCTCGTGTCGGTGGCCGGGGTGGTGTCGACGGACATCCTGCCGGGCAAGGTGCGCGACTTCCGGTGGGCCACGGTGCTGACGGGCGCGGTGGCGATCGGGTTGGCGCTGCTGCTGCCGCGCGCGGACGCGTCGTTGACGGTGGCGATGTCGTTCGCGCTGGCGGCGTCCACGTTCTGCCCGTTGCTGCTGCTGGGGATCTGGTGGCGCGGGTTGACCTGGGTCGGCGCGGTGGCCGGGCTGGTCGTCGGCGGCGGGCTGGTGATCGGCTCGCAGGTGGTGACCGTGGTCAGCTCCTACACCGGCGGCTGGGCGCCGACGGTGTTCTCGCAGCCGGCGCTGGTGACGGTGCCGGCGGCGTTCCTGACCATGGTGATGATCAGCAAGCTGACCGCGCGCCGCAAACCCGACGACGTGAACCAGATCCTGCTGCGGCTGCACGCCCCGGACCCGCTGGGGTTCATGCGCGACCGGGACGTGCAGCGGTTCGGCACGGCGGAGGAGAAGGCCCGCGTCACGGAGCGGAGCCGCGGCGGCGACACGCCGCCGTCGCCCTGAGACACCCGCTCGACGGCACCGCTTCGTGATATCGCTCACACGCGCTCGGCGCGGTCCCGGGCCCGGTTCGCGGCCTCCGGGAGCGCTCCCTGCGACGGGTAACCCGGTCATGACCTGCGCGGTACCCGTTCGGCCCTGAGGCGTGATCGCTGAGAGTGGACCTAGGTCTCGATCGGGTGAAGATAACCACACCGATCCGGTTACCGGTGATTTCGATCACCCGAGTGGCACTTCGTCTCAGCATTACTACCGCTCATCGCATCACTCGACAGTTGAGCGCAACGCCACACGAAAGGTCTTTCAGGCGTGACCCAGGTCTCCCTACGGTGCACGGCGTATCAGGAACGCACCAGGAGGACTTACGTGCCGTTCACACCGTCGTCAAGTACGCGAGGAGGGGACCGTGAGCACCTCTGAGCAGCACACCCCAGCCGACGCCCAGGGCAACCACAACTGGGTCGAAGTGCAGAACAGCCCCGACTTCCGGCAGCTCCGGCGGCGGCTGCGCAGCTTCGTCTTCCCCATGGCCGGACTCTTCCTGGCCTGGTACCTGCTGTACGTCCTGCTGGCCGACTA
Organism: Actinosynnema sp. NPDC004786; assembly: GCF_053601135.1. NCBI lineage: Bacteria > Bacillati > Actinomycetota > Actinomycetes > Pseudonocardiales > Pseudonocardiaceae > Actinosynnema > Actinosynnema sp. NPDC004786. Next base: position 227,089 of record NZ_JBSGBG010000006.1, read on the forward strand.
CGCGCACGACTTCATGTCGACCAAGCTCTTCGGCAGCAACATCAACGTGGGCCTGATCCTCGGCCTGCTGCAGTTCGTGTCCACGTTCCTCATCACCACGCTGTACGTGCGGCACGCGAACAAGAACCTCGACCCCACCGCGGAGAAGATCCGCAACGAGCTCGAAGGGGGTCAAGCGTGAACGGCAACGCCCTGCTGAACATCGGCATCTTCGGCATCTTCGTCGCGGCAACCCTGGTCGTCGTCGTCCGGGCCAGCCGCAACACGAAGACCGCGGCCGACTACCTCGCCGCCGGCCGCGCGTTCACCGGCCCGCAGAACGGTGTCGCCATCGCGGGCGACTACCTGTCCGCCGCGTCGTTCCTCGGCATCGCGGGCGCGATCGCGCTCAACGGCTACGACGGCTTCCTGTACTCCATCGGCTTCCTGGTGGCGTGGCTGGTCGCGCTGCTGCTGGTCGCGGAGCTGCTGCGCAACACCGGCAAGTACACGATGGGCGACGTGCTGAGCTTCCGCATGCGGCAGCGCCCGGTGCGCGCCGCGGCGGCGACGTCGACCATGGCCGTGTCGTTCTTCTACCTGCTGGCGCAGATGGCGGGCGCGGGCGGCCTCGTCGCGCTGCTGCTCAACATCACCGGCAAGGTCGGCCAGGCGATCGTGATCGCGGTCGTCGGCGCGCTGATGATCGCCTACGTGCTCATCGGCGGCATGAAGGGCACCACCTGGGTGCAGATCATCAAGGCGGTGCTGCTGATCGTCGGCGCCGGCGTGATGACGCTGTGGGTGCTCGCCAAGTTCGGCCTGAACCTGTCGGGCCTGCTCGGCTCGGCCGTGGAGAACGCGCCGAAGGCGGGCGAGAAGCTGCTCGGCCCCGGCCTGCAGTACGGCGCGACCGGCACGTCGAAGCTCGACTTCCTGTCGCTGGCGCTCGCGCTGGTGCTGGGCACGGCCGGCCTGCCGCACATCCTGATGCGCTTCTACACGGTGCCGACCGCGAAGGAAGCGCGCCGCTCGGTGGTGTGGGCGATCTGGCTGATCGGCCTGTTCTACCTGTTCACCCTCGTCCTGGGCTACGGCGCCGCGGCGCTGGTGGGCCCGGACAAGATCCGGTCGGCGCCGGGCGGGGCGAACTCCGCCGCGCCGCTGCTCGCCGAGGCGCTGGGCGGTCCGCTGCTGCTGGGCCTGATCGCGGCGGTCGCGTTCGCCACGATCCTCGCCGTGGTGGCCGGCCTGACGATCACCGCGTCGGCGTCGTTCGCGCACGACATCTACGCGAACATCATCAAGAAGGGCGCGGTCGAGGACAAGGACGCCGAGGTCAAGGTGGCGCGCAGGACCGCCATCGTGATCGGCATCGTGTCGATCGTCGGCGGCATCGCGGCCAACGGCCAGAACATCGCGTTCCTGGTGGCGCTGGCGTTCGCCGTGGCGGCGTCGGCGAACCTGCCGACCATCCTGTATTCGCTGTTCTGGAAGCGGTTCAACACCTCGGGCGCGCTGTGGAGCATCTACGGTGGCCTCGCCGTGACGATCACGCTGATCGTGCTGTCGCCCGCGGTGTCCGGCAAGCCGACCTCGATGTTCAAGGACCTCGACTTCGCCCTGTTCCCGCTGTCCAACCCGGGCATCGTGTCGATCCCGGTGGCGTTCCTGCTCGGCTACCTCGGCACGATCCTGTCGAAGGAGCACGACAAGGAGAAGTACGCGGAGATGGAGGTGCGCGCCCTCACCGGCGTCGGCGCCGAGAAGGCGGTCGCGCACTAGCCGCCGTCCGCCCGCCGCGATCCGCACGCCGGTCGTCGTCCTCCCGGGGACGGCGGCCGGCGTGCTCCTTATCCCCCGCTTATGACCACCGTGGCAGCATGGAGCCGTGACCGTTCCCAGCGTTGAAGTGTCCGGGGTGCCGGCGGAACTGCCGGCGGGCAAGGTGCTGCTCGACGTCCGCGAGGCGGACGAGTGGGCGGCCGGCCACGCGCCCGGCGCCCTGCACATCCCGATGAGCGAGTTGGCGGGCCGGCTCGGCGAACTGCCCGACGACACCGAGTTCTACGTCGTGTGCCGCGCGGGCGGCCGTTCCGCGCGGGTCACGCAGTACCTGAACGCCAACGGGTGGGACGCCACCAACGTCGACGGCGGGATGCAGGTGTGGGCCGCCCAGGGCCGGCCGCTGGTCGCCGAGGTCGACGGCGCGGAGCCCGAGGTCATCTGACATGGCGCTGCGGCCGTTGCGGGTGGACTGGGTGGCGAGCCCGCCGCCCGGCGCCTACCCGCACCGTCGCCCCGGCGCGCCGCGCCGGGGCTACACCGGCCCGCCGTCGTACCCGGTGCCGCCGCGCTGGGGCTTCCCGCTGCTGGCGTGGCGCTGGCCCACGTCCGTGGCCACGGACGACCGCCCCGCCGACACCGTCGACCAGGTGCAGCGGGTGGCGCGGACCGCGTCGCACGCGCTGGGCCTGGCCGCGCTGACCGCCCTGTGGGCGGCGGGCAGCGAGATCTGGCGTTACGTGTTGCTGCTGCTCAGCCGCTACGGCGCGTTGTCCGCGACCACGGTCGGCGTGTCGGACGCGATGGTCGTGGCGTCGTCGGTGGTGATGGTCGTCGCGTCCGCGACGGCCCTCGTCTTCACCCTCCTGTGGCTGCGCCGGGCCCGCAACGCCGCCGCCGCGGAGGCGGGCTACGGCCCGTCGAGGTCGGACCACGAGGTGTTGCTCGGCCTCGTCGTGCCCGGCGTCAACCTCGTCGTGCCCGGCTCGGTCCTGGCCGAGCTGGAGCACGCCGCGTGCCGCGCGCCCGCCACCACCCGCCCCGCCCCGTCGAAGCTGCTGCGCTGGTGGTGGGGGTTGTGGGCGGCCGCCGGCCTGTTCGCCGCGTTCACCCTCGCCTGGGGGTTCCGCGACGGGGTGCAGGCCCTGGCCGACGGCGTGCTCTTCCACGCCGTGGCCGACCTGCTGGCCGCCGCCGTGGCGATCGTGACGGCGGTGGTGGTCCGCCGCATCACCACGCTGCTGCTGCCGGTGGAGGCGGGCGCGATCCGCCGCATGCGGGTGGTGGACGTCAAGGACGCCCCGGCGCCCGCCCTGCGCCCGGTCCGCCCGTCGGGTTCGCCGCGCTGACCCGTTCGGCCGGGAAGTCCGCCCGGGTCCGCGTGCCGACCGCCTGGTGCCGGCCCGAGCCGGTCGCGGGCTGACCGGCGGCCCCGGTTGTTCAGCGGTCGTTCCCCCGGCGGTCGTTGGGCGCCCGGCCGACCCCGTGCCACGGTGGCCCCATGCGGGCACTCGTGGCAGCTCTGGTCCTCTCCGTCTTGGTCCCCGGCGTGGCGGCGGCGCACGGCGGCAAGCGGCAGTTCGACCTGCAGGCGCACCGGGGAGGGATCGGGCTGACGGTCGAGAGCACCCTGGCGGCGTTCGGCAAGGCGCTCGAACTGGGCGTGACGACCCTCGAACTGGACGTCCAGATCACCAAGGACGGCCGCGAGGTCGTGACGCACGACCGCCGGACCAACCCGGCGAAGTGCCTGGACACCGCGCCCGCGTTCCCCGGCGACCCGGCGTTCCCCTACGCCGGCCGGTACGTGAAGGACCTGACGTTCGCGCAGGTCCGCACGCTGGACTGCGGGTCGACCCGCTGGTCGCAGTACCCGGAGCAGGAGCTGTCGCCGGGCGCGCGGATGCCGACCCTGGCCGAGGTGTTCGACCTGGCCCGCCGCCACCGCGCGTTCGACGTGAAGTTCAACATCGAGACCAAGGTCGAGGCCGCCGCGCCGCACGAGACCGCGCCGCGCGAGCAGTTCGTGGCGGTCACCGCCCGCGAGATCCGCGCGTCCGGCTTCCTCCGCAACGTCACCGTCCAGTCGTTCGACTGGGGCACGCTCATGCTGTGGCGCGAGGTCGAGCCGCGCGTGCCGCTGGTCGCGCTGACCCAGCCCGAGTTCCTGCGCCCCGGCTCGCCGTGGACCGGCGGGCTCGACCTGGCCGACTTCGGCGGCAGCGTGGTCGAGGCGGTCAAGAGCTTCGGCGCGTCCGCGCTGTCCCCGGTCCACGGCAACCCGCAGAACGGGGAGGTCGGCGACCCGGACTACGTGCCGTTCACCACCAAGGCCCTGGTGGACGAGGCGCACGCGCACGGCCTGAAGGTCGTCCCGTGGACCGTCAACGACCCGGCCACCATGCACAAGCTCATCGACGACGGCGTGGACGGCATCATCACCGACTACCCGGACCGGCTGCGCACCGTGATGGCCGACCGCGGGCTCAAGCTGCCGAAGCGGCACCCGCTCAAGCGGTAGGCCCCGCCGCGGCTACCGGCGGGGAGCCGTGAGCGGCAGGTCGTGCAAGCCCCGGATGACGAACTCGGCCCGCCGGCGCGGTTCCGCGGCCCGTTCCGCGCCCGGCAGCTTGCGGACCAGCGCGGACAGCGCGGCCCGCACCTCGATCCGGGCCAGCGGCGCGCCCAGGCAGTAGTGGATGCCCATGCCGAACCCCAGGTGCGGGTTCGGGTCGCGGGACAGGTCGAAGGTGTCCGGGTCGCGGAACACCAGCGGGTCGCGGGCCGCCGCGCCCAGCAGCGCGGCGATCTTCTCGCCCGGCTCGACCCGGTACCCGGCGATGGTGACCGGCTCGGTCGCGGTGCGCTCGAACAGCTGCAGCGGCGAGTCGTAGCGGATCAGCTCCTCCACCGCCGTGGGCAGCAGGTCCGGGTCGGCCACCAGGCGACGCCACTCGTCCGGGTGCCCCATCAACGCGTGCACGCCGTTGCCGATGACGTTCACCGTGGCCTCGTGGCCCGCCATGAGCAGCAGCACGGCGGTCGACACCAGCTCGTCCTCGGTCAGCTTCGCGCCGTCCGAGTCGGTGACCGCCACCAGGTCGGACACCAGGTCGTCGCCGGGCGAGGCGCGCCGCAGCGCGACCAGGCCGCGCAGGTAGGCGACGAACTCGGTGGCCGCGCGCTCGGCCGCGGCCCGCTTGTCCTCGGCCAGGTCGTACTCGTACATCTTCACGATCGCGTTCGACCACGGCTGCAGCAGCGGCCGGTCCCCGGCGGGCACGCCGAGCAGCTCCGCGATCACCTCGACCGGCAGCGGCGCGGCCACGTGGGCCAGCAGGTCGGCCTGGCCGTCGGCGCGGATCGCGGCCGCCAGGTCGTCCACGAGCCGGTCGGCCAGGTCGGTGATCCACGGCCGCAGCCGCTCCACGTGGCCGCGGCCGAACGCGGCGGCCACCAGCCGTCGCAGCCGGGTGTGCGTGGGCGGCTCGTTCTCCAGCATCGAGTTGCGGTGCAGCAGGTTGAACGACCCGAACAGGTCCAGCGGCTCCGCGTCGCTCCAGATCCGGCCGAGCGACCGGTGCCGCAGCACCGCCGACGCCGCCGCGTGCGACACCGCCACCGCGACGCCCATCCCCTCGTGCCAGTGGACCTCGCCCTCCGCGCGCAGGGCGGCGAACGCGGGGTAGGGGTTCGCGATGAACGCGGGGTCGTGCTGGTCGAAGGACGCCACGGTGACGGACGGTAGGTCTAGAGCGAGGCTCGCGTCCATCCGAGTGTGGTTGTTCTTTCAAATATTCAGCGAGCTGTGACATCGCGTAGTCGGGTTGACCGCCCGCGTGCCTCACCAGGACCATTGCCCAGCGTGTCGCCCGAAGTCATCGCCCACCGCGGCGCGTCCACCCGACGGCCGGAGCACACCCTCGCCGCGTACGAGCTGGCCCTGCGCCAGGGCGCGGACGGGCTGGAGTGCGACGTGCGGCTGACCAGGGACGGGCACCTGGTCTGCGTGCACGACCGCACGATCGACCGCACCAGCGGCGGCTCCGGGGCGGTCGGCGCGATGACCCTGGCCGAGCTGCGCCGGCACGACTTCGGCAGCTGGCACGGCGGCGAGCCGGCCGAGGTGCTCACGCTGGCCGCGCTGCTGGGGTTCGCGGCCGACCACGGCACGCGGCTGTTCGTCGAGACCAAGCACCCCGTCCGGCGCCGGGGCGCGGTGGAGCGGCGGCTCGCCGAGGAGCTGGGCCGGCACCGGGTCGACGTGGTCATGATGTCGTTCTCCGTCTTCGCCGTGCACCGGTTCAAGCAGCTGCGGCCGGAGGTGCCGACGGTCCTGCTCTACGACCGGCTGTGGCCCCGCACCCGGCCCCGCTTCGCCGACTTCGCCGGACCCGGCGTTCACCTGCTCAAGCGTCACCCGGACCGGGGAGAGGGCGTCTACGCGTGGACGGTGGACGACCCGGCCGACATCGCGCTGTGCCGGGAGCGGGGCGTGCGGTTCCTCGCGACCAACAACCCGGAGGAGACCCGCCGGCACCTTGCGGATAACTTGACGCCCGACCAGCCCTGAGACCGAGGAGGCGCGGTGGCGAAGCGGACAGCCGTGAAGACCAAGCCGGCGGACGGCGTGAACCCGCGGCAGCCGTGCCCGTGCGGCTCCGGCAAGCGCTACAAGGCGTGCCACGGTTCGGCGGGCGGCGCGGCGGACGTCATCGTGTCGCGCCCGTTCCAGGGCCTGGCCGCCGAGGCCGAGCTGATCGCGCTGCGCGAGTTCGTGCCCTCGGCGACGGTGAAGCTGCCGCTCAAGGACGACTCCGGTCGGGACATCGTGCTGGCGACCGTGCTGCCGATGGCGGCGGCGGGCCTGGTCCGGGCGGACGGCACCGCGTTCGTGGGCCTCCAGGTGCAGACCCGTTCCGGCGACCTGAGCCGCGACCTGGCCCGTGCCGTGCAGTGGGCACTGCGGGCGAAGACCGGTGACGCGCTCGCCGTCGTCGGCCCGGACGACGGCTCGAACCCCGGCCGGTTGCAGGACCTGCTCGACGTCGAGGCGACGTTGAGCCCCGAGCTGCACCCCGACTTCGCGTGGTGGCTGCCGCCGGACAACGAGCCGGCGGGCGAGGTCGCGCTGTCCCTGGAACGCGCGAACGCCGCGATCCTGCCCACCGAGCGCCTCACCGCCCCCGGCGTGGACGCCGCGTACTGGGTGGACGCGGGCGACAAGGCGCACCTGCGCTGGGTGCGGCCGGAGCCCGAGGAGGCGCTGCTGGCGGCGCTGGCCCGGCTGTCCGTGCGGGGCGAGCTGGACCTGGGCGAGGGGTCGCGGTACGCGGGCTCGTTCCGGGCGCACGGCCTGCTCGTGCCCGTGTGGGACCTGGACCGCGAGCTGCACTCCAGCGAGTGGGCGCCCGGCGCGGAGGCGTTGGGCAAGCGTTTGCGGGACGCTCTGACCAGCCTGGACGACGAGCCGCTCACCGAGGCGGAGCGGCGGGCGCGGGACGGTCTGCGCGGCCGGCAGATCACCCTCCGCTAGCGGCTGTCCACAGCTATCCCCAGCTTTGTCCACAGGACCTGTGGACAACCCAGGAGGCGGCGTGATCCTGCGGATCAGTGCGAAGGCGGACTGGCGGAGGGCGCGCGAGGACGGCGCGATCCCGCTCGACCCGGACGGGTTCGTGCACTGCTCCGACCCGGGCACCGTGCACCTGCCCGCCAACCGCCTGTACCGCGACCGGCACGACCTCGTGCTGCTCGTGATCGACCCGGAGGGCCTGCCCGTGCTGTGGGAGCCGGGCGAGACCGAGGACGGTCCGTGGTTCCCGCACGTCTACGGGCCGATCCCGGCCGACGCGGTGGTCGCCGTGCACGAGTTCGCGCCGGACGCGGACGGCGCGTTCCGGCCGTTGCCCGTCCTCTGACCCGACCGCCTCCGACCCGACCGGGCCCTCCGACCGGCCACGCGGTCCGACCGGCTTCCGTCGGCGAACGCGCACGTCGGCCGGTGGCGGCGGCGCGGCCGGGAGAAACTGGAGGCCGACCTCCCGGGCGCGGTCGCCGGGTCCGGGGTCGACCGGCTGGAGGGGTGACGGTGGAGCCTGACGACCGGTCGCCGGAGCTGTCCGCCGGCCCGCGCGCCAGCCTGAGACGGGTGCTCCTGGCGGCGCTGCTGCTGCTGGCCGCGTGCGACGTGGCTCCCCGGCCGGTGCCGACCACGGCCGGGGTGAGCGAAACGGTCGGGGCGGACGGCACGCCGGTGCTGGACTCGCGCGGCGTCGGGCGGGTCCGGCTGGGCATGACCCTGGCGGAGTTGGAGGCCACCGGCGAGGTCGGCGGCGACGTGACCACGGCCGAGTTCTCCTGCCCGATCCGCGAGCTGAAGATCACGAAGGGCTGGGTCGGCCTCCAGGACGGCGTCGCGGTGGAGATCCGGGCCGAGGGCGGCGTCCGCACCCCGGAAGGGCTGCGCGTCGGCGACTCGCGGGCGCGCATGCACGAGGTCTACCCGGACGTGCGGCAGTACCCGCACGGGTTCACCCGCGAGGTGGACCCGGCGACCCGGTACAAGTTCTTCTTCGAGAACGCGGGCGACACGCTCACCGGCATCGGCCTGGTGCGGACCGACCGGGGCTGCCTGACGTGAGACGCCCGCCACCGCGCGGGTGACGGGCGTCGGTCGCCGCGGGGCTCAGAGCGCGCCGCCGGCGGCCCGGGGGGCGCTGCCGTCGACGTCCTCGCCCACCGACTCGCGGGTCAGGAAGTTCTCCACGTGGAACAGGTTGCCCTCGGCCCGGTCGATCACGGTGAGCAGCGTGCTCATCGAGGCGACCTCCTCCACCTGCTCCTTGAGGAACCACTGGAGGAACTGCTCGCCGATGTAGTCGCCCTCGTCGCGGGCCGTCTTGGCGAGGGTGACGATCTGCTCGGTGACCTTCTTCTCCTGCTCCAGCGCGAGCGCGACCGGCTCGCGGGGCGCGGTGAAGTCGTTGCGCACGTCGTCCACGCCCGGAATGGCCACCGGCAGCCCGTTGTCCATCAGGTACTGCACGATCATCATCGCGTGGTTGCGCTCCTCCAGCGCCTGCTTGTAGAAGTGCGACGCGAGGCGCGGCAGGTCGTTGGCGTCGAACCAGACCGCGATGGCCACGTACTGCTGCGAGGCCGTGAACTCGTTGCGCACCTGCTCGCGGAGCAGGTCGTGGAACTTCGAGGAACGCGCGGAGGAAATCTTCTTCAAGTTGACAGCCATACTCGAAGAATACCCCGGAAGTGTTGTTCAATGCATTAAAGGTAAGGCTTGCCAAGTTGAGGAAAGGGTTGCCGAAGAAAGGTGAGGCAACCCTTTCCCGGATTGTTCAGACCAGCGGCGCGCGGTCGATCGGGCACGACATGCAGCGCGGGCCGCCGCGGCCGGAGCCCAGTTCGGAGCCGCTGATCCGGATCACCTCGACGCCCGCGTCCTCCAGCCGCGCGTTCGTCTCCACGTTCCGCTCGTAGGCGACCACCAGGCCCGGTCCGACGGCGAGGGTGTTGTTGCCGTCGTCCCACTGCTCCCGTTCGGCGGTCACCGGGTCGAGCCCGGTGTCGATGACGCGCAGCCTCTCGATGCCCATCGCCTCGGCCGCCGCCTCCAGGAACGGCCGCCGGTCGTCCACCACGACGCCGCCCGAGCCGTCGGACCGGACGGGGAAGGCGAACAGGTTGTCCCGCACCGCCGGGTACATCACCACCGCGTCCCGGTCGACCATCGTGCACACCGTGTCCAGGTGCATGGTGGCCCGCTCCTGGGTGATCGGCACCGCGAGCACGGTGTGCGCCAGGCCGTCGGCCAGCGCGGACCTGGCGAACGACTCCGCGCCCGCCGGCGTGGTCCGCTCGCCGACGCCGATCGCCAGCACGCCCGGCGCGAGCAGCAGCACGTCGCCGCCCTCGACCGGCGCCGAGTGCGCGCCGTACGCGCGGCCGGTCTCGCGGAACCGCGGGTGGTAGGCGTAGATCAGGTCGGTCAGCGCGGTCTCCCGGTCGCGCGCGGGCAGCGCCAGCGACGTGATCGCGACCCGGTCGCCCACCCACACCGACGAGTCGCGGGTGAACAGCAGGTTCGGCAGCGGGTCGACGGCGAAGTCGATCGGGTGGTGCATCTTGCGCACCAGCGACGCGCCCTCGGCCGCGGGCAGCTCCTCGAACGTCATGCCGGTCATCAGCGCGGTGGCGAGCTGCTCCGGGTCGATCGAGGCCAGGTGCGAGCGCAACGCGTCGGCCAGGTCGATGCCCAGCCGCCGCTCGTTGACCGCGCTGTGGATGCCCGCGATCCGGGCCCGGTCGTCGTGCAGCGCCTCGACCAGCAGGTCGGCCAGCAGCAGCACCTCGACCCCGCGCCCGCGCAGCAGCTCGGCGAACGCGTCGTGCTCCTCCTGGGCCCGGTCGACCCACGGCACGCCGTCGAACAGGAGCTGGTCGTTGTTGCGCGGCGTGAGCCGCTTCAGCTCGGCGCCGGGACGGTGCAGCAGCACCGTGCGCAGGCGGCCGACCTCGCTGTCGACGCGGGGCGCGGCGGCCGGCACGCCGTGGGGGGACGCGGTCTGGGCGATGTGCGCAGTCACGGGTCGAGGGTAACCCGAGGTCGGTCGGTTCAGCAGCTCCGAGTGGCCTGTTCCGGCGAAACTCGATCGTATGACGGCCTGAGAATAGCGATTCGTTGCGTCATTGCGACCATGCGTGCCCGGAACGTTGCGTCGTGACGTGGACTGCCGGCCCGGTGCTCCCGGTGCGGGATGATCGTGTCCTAACCGGGAGGATCAGTGGCGGACTTACGCTTGTTCATCGACGCGCCGGGCGGGGCCGCCCCGGCGACCGCGCAGTTGGCGCAGGAGCTGGTCAGGGGCGCCAGGGTGGACGCCCGACCCGCGCCGGCGGCGTCGCCGGAGGGCTCCAAGACCGGCACGGCCGCGTCCCTCGCCGAACTCGTCCTCAACGGCGCGCTGCCCGCCGCGGTGGCCGCCGCGGTCGCGTCCGTCGTCACGTCGTTCGTGCAGCGCGGCGGCGCCCGCAAGGTGACGATCAAGCGCGGCGACGACGAGATCACCGTGGAGGGCGTGGACGCCCGCTCGCAGAAGGCGGCGCTGGAGGCGTGGTTGCGCGACCGCGAGAGCGAGGGGTGAGGTGGGTCGGTACGCCCTCCTCGTCGCCACCGGCGAGTACGAGGACGTCCGGCTGAGCCGGCTGCGCGCGCCCGAGCAGGACGTGGAACGGCTCGCCGCCCTGCTGGAGGACCCCGACGTCGGCGGGTTCACCCGCGTGGAGGTGCTGCGGGACCGGGCCGACCACGAGATCCGCCGCGCCGTCGAGGAGCTGCTCGCGCCGCGCGAGGCCGACGACCTGGTGCTGCTGTACTTCTCGTGCCACGGCCTGACCACGCCCGCGCGCCGGCTGTACTTCGCCGCGACCAACACGGTGCAGGACCGGCCCGCCGGCACCGCGATCCCGCGGTCGTTCCTCAACGAGCAGCTCGAGGACTGCCGGGCGGCCGGCCGGGTCCTGGTGCTGGACTGCTGCTTCAGCGGCGCGTTCGTAGAGGGGTTCAAGGCGGCCGGCACGAGCGTGCTGGACGACGTGGGCTCCGGGTACGTGGTGATGACCGCGTCCAACGCCTACGAGTACGCGTTCGAGCAGGACTCGCTGTCGCTGGACGCGCCGGTCGCGTCGCTGTTCACCGACGTGCTGATCCAGGGCCTCGCAGGCGGTGACGCCGACCTCGACGGCGACGGCTGGGTCGACGTGGACGAGCTGTTCAAGTACGCGCAGGCGCAGGTGCGGGGCAGGCGGCCCGACCAGACGCCGCAGTACTTCGCGCACGGTTCGACGCGGCCGCCGCGGATCGCGCGGGCCGGTGGCGCCCGGGATCGCCGGCCGGGGACCGCCGCGTCGTACACGTCCGGGCAGCTGCTGGTGGCACGCGGGTTCCGGGCGGCGGCCGAACCGGTGTGCCGGACGTTGGGGCCGATGGGCCGGCGGGCCGTGGTGTTCGTGGACCGGCGGCCGGTGGAGCTGTCGGACGCGTCGGCGATCGTGGCCGCGTTCCAGCCCGACGACCCGCGCGACTCGCTCGGCGCGGGCTACGTGCGCGACCTCGTGGAGGAGGTGCGGCGGGAGGCCGGTGACGGCGCGGCGTCGGCGGTGGCCGTGGCGCGCGGCGCGATCGGCGGCCTGGTCGACGCGATGCGCGACGGGCACAACCCGGTGCGGCTGATGCGCGGCGTCACGGCCGCCGCCGCCCGCGCGGTCGAGCTGATCGCGGAGGCCGCGACGCCGCTGGAGCAGGCGGACGTGCCGGCGCTGGCGACGGCCGCGGCGGGCAGCGCGGAGATCGGCGCGCTCGTCGGGCAGGTGGTGGCGGCGACCGGCAGGCGCGGCCCGATCCTGGTGGAGGAGAGCAAGGGCTTCGCGCTGGAGTACGAGATCAACCGGGGTGTGCGCGTCGACAGCGGCTACGCGTCGAGCCTGTTCGTGACCGACCGGGTGCGGCAGGAGGCCGTGCTGGTGGACCCCTGGGTGCTGCTCGTGGCCGGCACCCTGCCGCACCGGGTCGCGGCCGGGTTGGGGAACCGGCTCGCGGCCGTCATCGGCCGGGACGAGGCGCTGCTCGTGGTGTGCGAGGAGCTGTCGCACGGCGCGCTCACCGAGCTGCTGCGGCTGGGCGAGCACCGGCCGGTCGTCGCCACCGTGGCCGACCAGGACCGGCTGAACCGCCTCCGCAACACGGTCGGCGGCACGGTCTTCGACGTCGACCTGCTGGAAACGGTGTCCACGCGGTCGCTCGGCAAGGCGGAGAAGGTCGTCGTCGGGGCCCGGGAGACCCTGGTCTACGTGGGCCGCTCGCAGCTCGGCAACGCGGCGGGCCTGATCCGCGCCACCGCCTCGGACCTGCCGAAGGTGGAACGTGCCGTCCGCGCCGTGCGCAGCGCCGCCCACGAGGGCGTCCTGCGCGGGGGCGGCGTGGGCCTGTCCGAGCTGGGCACGCGCCTCGCGGCCGACGCCACCGGCACCCCCGAGGAGGTCGCCGGCTGGCGCGCGTTCGCCGCCGCCCTCGCCGAACCGGCCGACCGCATCGCCGAGAACGCCGCCCTGACCGTGGCCGACCTGGACCCGGCCCTGCTCGACTCGGCCGGCGTGGCCCGCACCGTCGTGACCGCCGCCGCCCGCACCACCTCCCGCTTCCTCCTGATCGGCTGACCCCCGCGCGTGTCCTACCCTCAGAACGCGCGTGTCCTACCTCCAGAACGCGTGAGTCCTAGAGCGTTATTCAGAAGGTCACCAGCCTTGGCGGTAGTGCTCGAGGTTGGTGACGATGCGGATGACGGTGGGGAGTTCGGCCAGGCGTGCGCGGTA